>CALKGV010000022.1 GCA_938091805.1 uncultured archaeon
TTCCTCAAGCTCCTCCAAAGGTAGGTGCCTGACGATCACAACCCTCCTAGACATAAGCGAAAAAGAGGCGGCAGGACAGATAAAATTATCCATCCTAAGAATTCGAGTAATAGGTCAAAAGTTATTGGATTAACTATAATACGGTCGAGCAGCACTATTCTCTAATAGATGCTATTAGAGGGGGAAAGCGATTAAACATTGCACGTTATCTTTTTTCACTTTACCATTCGTATGTATTTACGCTAAGAATGGTAGGCTGTTCTTGCTTGTTTTTTCTTTGCCTTCATCATTTCTTTTTCTTTCCAGATTTTACCTTCTTTTTCTTAGGCATTTCTCTATCTCCGAATATTTTAATTTATATTGAAAATAATCATATTAAAATTTTTCTAACAATTTAAAATAATTCATTTTTAGCTTATTTTTCGAATAAAAAACTAAAATTTCCATCCAAAAATCATTATATTTAAAAAAATTTATTTCGGTTCGATGATGTTTCAAATCTGCCTGAAAGCGTGAGATCTTCCACAAAGCCGCTTTAACGGTTTTCCTCTTTCATAAGTTCTAGAATTTCACTATGGGTTGGGCATCCTTCCATGGGACCGAACTTTGTTACGGCAAGTGCGCCCGCTGCATTAGCATAGCACCCAATCTTTTCTAAATTCCAGCCTCTGAGTAATCCCACTATGAATGCTGCATCATATGTGTCGCCTGCGCCAGTTGGGTCAACCTCCTCAACTTTGAATGCTGGTATATGCTTCTTTTCGCTTTGCGTGTATATTATTGAGCCTAGGCTGCCCATCTTCACGGCAACAATCTCCACGCCCATATCCAAGATTTTTCTGCAAGCTGAATCCACGTCAGCTGTGCCGGCAAGAGTTTTCGCTTCTTCAATGCTTGGCAAAATAACCTTTGCTTTTTCAACTATTGGTTTACATATCTCCCTTATCTTCCTAGGGGGTATAAGTTCAGGTCTGAGGTTCGGGTCCAGGGATATGCTTGCACTATTCCTATAGGCCGCTTCTACAACCTTATAGCATGATTCACGCATACCTCTATTAACTGAAAGGGATGAGCCCATTATGTGCACATGCCTAAACAGGGCGACGTACTCCTCATCAATTTCCCTCGCTGAAAGCATAGAGGAGGCAGAATGCTTAAGGTGAAATATAAACCTTCTCGATCCATCAGAAAAATAGGAGACAAACGCTATACTGGTAAGATAATTCCCTAAAACTTTAACATGACTTACATCAACGCCATCTTTCCTAAGCCTATTTAGAACAAGCCGACCGAAGTCATCTTCTCCAACAGCGCCTATTATAGCGGATGGAAATCCAAGTTTAGCCGCCGCGTCGGCGAATATTGCTGGAGCACCGCTTGGGTAGGGGCCGACAAACTCCGCTGGAATGTCAAAGGGCACATCTCTTGCTCTACGCATAATCTCAACTAATATCTCGCCTATTGTTAGGATGCCAAGCATGAATCACATTACGTTTAAAGCGGGATATTTACTTTGCGCATCAAGAAGCATCTTACGTTTTAAAATTGTTATTTCAACTGCTTGATTATTGCGTTTTATGACCGCGTCATTTATGTCCAAACGCTTTATGGGCAACTTAATCTTCTTGCTTTCGTCAATCCATATTTCCACATAATCTTCATAGGGGCGGACCGCTGTTTCCCAGTTTTTACATTGATACTGTATTAAAATCTTTATCTGCTCCTCATCTTCAAAGATGTCTATCAGAGGCTCCTTTAGCCAATCATAATCCTCGTGAATCTCCACAGCGTACTTCCTTCTCAGAAGGTTTTCAATAAGCTCCGGCTCCGCAGAGCAATCATCATCTTCAATCATTTTTCTAACCAAAACCTTACAGAAGACATCTATGTTTGCTAAAGCTTCTTCAAAATTATTCATTCTAGATCGTTCATCTCCTAAATTAATATTCCATTTACCATTATATATTTTTTGGAATTTTCCTTTCTCACTCATATATAGCATAGGAAAGTTTATTTTCCCTCAAAACTTTTCTTTTATGGATTTACAATGAAAATTACAGCGCTGAGAAACCATAGATGCTACTGCTGCGGGTCGACAATTAAGAAGGGAGAGGAATGCTTCGCATTCTTAGTTACGCCCATCAACCCTCAGGAAAACGAATTTGATGTAATTTACACGTGCCTGAGATGCATAGATGAGGAAGCTTGTAAAATCAGAATCAGTGCACGAGGCGGCCTCATAAGGGAGAATAGGATTTAAAAGCTCCGGAAAGTATTATGTCAACAGCTAGACCATTTTTCACCTCCGCGGGATCCATGTATGTCTCACAATTTCAACTATACCCTCAATGTGTTTGCTGCGTTCTTGAAGGGCCCTATTTACCGCTATATCCGCATTTATTGATCCAACGCTTGCTATGTTAACTAGGCCAGATAATATTGCTCTTAAATATGGGATTTCAGGCAATTCATACATGAGCCTTTCCGCCTCAATTTCAAGGTTGCTCTTCATTTCTAATACGCTGTTCGCAACCCTAAGATCTCCTGTAAACACGCAGTCGACGGATTTCTGAAAAACTGTTTGGGCAACTTCGCTGAAATCATATATTTTCTTGATGATGCTTTTCTCTATTCTCTCTCTGTAAGTTCCAATAGCTATTACTTTCTTCGCAATATCTTCTGAATAATCCCCAATTAACTCTAGGGATTGCAGTATTAGCCTTAGGGCCGGAATGAAGAGCGGGTCAGCTATCCCTATCTGTTCCGCAATATCAGGTCTTCTCTGCGCATGAAGAAGCAAGCGTGTAGCTAAATAGTAAATTGTATCGGCCTCATCCTCCCGTTCAATAGACTCTTCAGCCAAAGACCCATTATTCTCCATAAAGGCTTGCATAGCTTCAGTTAGTATTGTTGAGACGATAAGTGATAGACGCCTAACCAGCATGTCAATCTTAAATTTTGTCGGGTCAAGCGAGCACTGAAGAAGTATTTGCGTGGGGGATTCCTCCAATATCCCTAACCCGATCAGCTTACGAGTAATTCTGCGGGTTTCGTTTATGTGCTCTTTTTCTATACGGTTTGATGAAATTATCCTAATTACATTGTGTCCAAGTATATAGCTTCCAACAATTATCCTTTCAAGCATACCACTTTCATCGCAAGCGTCGACATTAATTATGTACTCCTCCTCAACCTCCTCTCGATGTACAGCGTAGCCGGGCACAATTTTCAAAGTACCGTCCTTCTCTGCTGTTATGAAGACTGAGTCTCCCGGTTTGATATTGTTCTCTTTCACCCACTTGTTCGGTAAGGAAACCGTTAATGTTGAACGTCCCACCCGTTGCAGTTTTCTACTTTCCAAATTACCACCTCTATATGCAATATTTACCAATCAATATTCTCTTTGCATTAAATATATATTTTTCGCTTAAGTTATATATCACTCAAAAGTAAAGGAGGAATGTATATATGTCAAAATGGAGAACCGTAAGTATAAAGCAAGAATTAATAGAGGAAATTGAGAAAGCGGTTAAGACTGGGCGTTATAGAAGCATATCGGAGTTTGTTTCAGAAGCCATAAGGCTCCGGCTGGAGGAACTGATGCGCGCCAAGGGAATCCCGGCTGAAAAACGCAGGGAGGTATTGGCAAAGGTTCAGGAGCAAATGTTATACACGCCTAAACACACATGGGCCCAGATAACTTCTGAGGGAAACATCCGCGTCGGCTTATCTGACTATGCGGCGAGACACCTTAAGGGCATAGCGCATGTGCTAACTGAACCTGCTGGAAAGGAGATTAATAAGATGGATCCAGTGGGGGTTGTGGAAACATGGATGTTCATGTTCGACGTCTACGCGCCAATCAGCGGCAAAATAGTTAAAGTTAACGAGGAACTTAAAAATGAACCGTACTTAATAAACGAGGATCCTTACGGAAAGGGCTGGATACTTGAGATTAAACCGAAAAATTCAACTGTTTTAGAGGAGGAGCTAAGCGACTTACTGAGCGCTAGAGAATACAATAAGTGGGTTAGCAATCTAGAGGGCAGGTTACGCGGATAAAAGGTCTTGTAAAAATATATCCCCCAATTTTTATTTTTCAGTAATTAAAAATTTAAAGATGAGTTAAAATGCCGATATTGGACTTGTATTTAGCTTTCTGTTTAGCAATGATGGGTTTTGTCGTTGGGATTTTATCCGGCTTCCTAGGTTTCGGCGGGGGCTTCATTCTCACGCCGTTTCTTTTGAGTTTGGGGGTTCCGGCCAATATTGCAGTTGGAACAAATGTTATGCAAATCTTCATGTCCTCTACTGTTGCCGCTTTTAGACATAAGCACCTAGGTAATGTAGATTTGAAATTAAGCGTGATTATAGCAGCTGGTTCAATTTTTGGAGCAGAATTGGGAGCGCAAGCAATAGAATACTTTGAAAAGATCAGTGTTCAGCATTTAAACGCTTTGATAAGCTTAATTTACATTATAATTTTGACTCTGATGTCAGCCTACATGATTTACGAGGCTTCCAAACCTAGGCATCATAAATTTTCTACACGAAGGAAACTGTCTCTTAGCAAAATTTTTAATCTCAAAATTCCACCGATGATTACTTTATCACAGCCCGGCATCGCACCAAAGTCTCTCTGGGCAATAATTCTGCTCGGCTTATTTACCGGACTCTTCTCCGGTTTCCTAGGAGCCGGCGGGGGCTTTATCCTCGTCCCATCGCTGATTTATATTATTGGCTGTAAGCCCGCCGTCGCTGCTGGAACAAGCATATTTGAAATATTTCTAAGCTGCATGTTCGCAGCGGCATCCCATGCAACTAAGGGAAATGTTGATGTTTCATTAGCGATTTTAATGTTCGCAGGTTCCTTAATGGGTTTGCAGATCGGCGTTTCAGCGACGAAATATGTTAAGGAGAAGAATTTTAAAATAGCATTTGGATTATGCCTTGCATTTACATCTTTAAGCGTTATCTTGAAGATGGCTGCATGGGCTTCCAAAACAGACGTCCTTTACCTGCTCTCTCAAACAATAATATTTATGGCAACATTTCTAACAGCTCTATTGATCATAGTGCTAACTTTACAAGCAAGATATCAGGTTAGATCCTAAAATTATATATTAGCGAAACAATTATTAAATTAATGGCATTTAAAGTTACTTGAGTTATGCATAATGCATAATCTAATTTAAGAGGGTGAATGTAGGCAATGTTCAAAAACGAATTTTCTGAGATTTTATCAAAATGGTTAACATCAATGTTTCCAACAAGCATAATCCGCTCTGAGGATAAACGGATTGAAGTATATGAAGTGGAGGATAGCTACAGCATAGGATATAAAATGGCATACTGCATAGTTCCCTGCTCAGTTGAGTGCGGAGAGGAACTTTCAGAATGCTATAAAAATGTGGGGCAATGCTTAATTTGCTGTGTTGAGAACGGTTTTATCCCAACATATATTGCTGTTCCAGAGAGCTGCCCTCGAATGAAAAGATTAGAGAGAACCCTAGGTGCAGTTAATCTGCCGATGGGCCTAATTACCATAAGCCAAAACGGCGAAGTAAAAGTTACAGTGAAACCTCATGTGCCCTAAACGTGTTAGAACAAATTTAAAATAAAATTTTGGAGAATTATAGACGCAACTTAACTAGGATCCTCGAGCTTTAGCCGATAATTCGGCGAGTATCTTTTTAGCCTTTTTCATATTCATTATTTCTCTTCGGCATTTCAAGCACAATTTCATCGCATCTAAGATTTCATCCTTAAATTCCAAGTATTTTGGAACTTTCTCCTCAATTATGCGCTTTAGCGCCCAATCTATCTGAGGCTGTGGGAAGAAGAATGCTCCGCACGATGCGCACTCAAGCAGGTCAACGTCATTCATGATGTAAGCTGTTCCTCGATTATTGGTTAGAAGGTGGTATTCACGTGTGAGCCTTATTGCCTGCGTTGGGCATTCATCTTGGCAGAATGCGCAGAATGAGCAGTGCCCATAATTAATTCTTACCACTCTTTTTTCGCCTTCGTCAATTACGTCTATGGCATCTGAGCTGCAGACTTGGGCGCATGCGCCGCATCCGATGCACTTATCGCGGTCAAATTCATGTTTGCCCCTGAAGCCCTCCGGCGTTGCCCAATAATCCTCTTTATCCTCGAGTTTAGCGCCAAGTATCTGCACAACAGCCTTAACTATAGCTTGGGGTCTAGGTGGACAGCCTGGAACATAGAAGTTAACCGGAACTATCTGATCCGGCGGACCAACCATCGGGTAGCCTTTATCGAATATTTCCTTCGTTAGCGCGCAGTTTCCCACCGCAATTACTATTTTTGGCGGGTTAATCTTTTCATACACTTTTATAAGTTCCTCTCTTCCCTTAATGTTAACTCCGCCGGTTAAAAACAGAACATTCGCTTCTTCAGGGTTTGAGACAACTTCAACGTTTAACTCAGCAAGCCTATAGCGCGGAACTAGGCATTCTAGAACCTGCACGTCACAACCGTTGCATCCAGCTGATAGGAAACGATAAACCGAGATCTTACCCATTCTTCCACCTCCTATTTTAGGCACATGCAATTTCTCTCGCCAGTTTTCGCATCCACCACCGTCACGCGATCTGTGCAGGCGAAGCATGGATCTATGCTTTCAATGATGACTCTGGCATTTTCAAGAGTTTCCCCTCGGAGCATTTCAAGTATGGCGAAGTTATTGGCGAATGAGGGGGTTCTAACCTTAACCCTTTCAGGTATGTTTGTTCCATTAGACCTAATGTAATAAACTAGTTCGCCGCGTGGCGCCTCAGTTCTTCCAAATTCCTCGCCGATCTTTGGCTCCTTACGCTCAGCGACTATTTCGCCAGATGGCAAATTGTCAAGCGCCTGCTCAATTATCTTCATACTTTCATAGGTCTCCCTAGCCCTGACGAGGGCTTTAGCACGCACGTCGCCATCATTTTCAACTATAACTTCAAAGTCAAGCTCGCCATAAGCAGCGTATGGATCGTCCTTCCTAATATCGCTGGCTATCCCGGAGCCTCTAAGCGTCGGCCCAACTGCACCCACCTCCAAAGCCTTCTCCCTAGGCAGCACGCCAACCCCCTTCGTCTTTCTGGTGAAACCTCCATTGTCGTTTAGAAGCTCCATTATGTAGTCTGATAGGGGCTTACTCCCATTTAGGAATCGGCGTATTTTCTCAGCTTTTTCAGGCGTTATGTCTCTCCTGACGCCGCCAATAGTGTTTATTAAATAGTTCATTCTATTGCCAGTAAGATACTCAAGCAGATCCTGTACCCTCTCCCTTTCAACCATTATTTTCAGAAAAGCTTTATGCTCATCTAAACTATGGGCTAATATACCGAACCATAAGTAGTGGCTGTGCAAGCGCTCAAGCTCCATGTACACGCAGCGGAGATATTTTGCACGCTCAGGAACTTCAATATTCATCAATTTCTCAACTGTTTGCGCATAACAAAGCGTATGGATGCCGGAGCATATCCCACATATTCTCTCAGCAAGT
Source organism: uncultured archaeon (assembly GCA_938091805.1). Lineage (GTDB taxonomy): Archaea > Thermoproteota > Bathyarchaeia > Bathyarchaeales > DTEX01 > DTEX01. Next base: position 7,517 of record CALKGV010000022.1, read on the forward strand.
GCTAGATTCTGCATGTAAGTTTTCGTTGTGAATAATTTCTCTATGCCCCTATGCATATAGCCGAGCTCAATTTTAGCATCAATTATTCTGTTTCCCTCAACAAGGAGTTCAAATCGCTCCGGTTCGACAAGTTGCGGTCTATATGGACCGACATATACTTTTTCAGGCATTTAGCTCACCCCCAATACTTTTTGAACTAATTGTTGGACTGGGCTTCTATGAAGCTCAAGATGCAGATCCCTATGGGGCACGCCGAAAGATAAGGCCAAAAGCTCCATAAGATTTATGCACGGCATATTAAATTGGAAGCCATAAGACCTAAGCATAACCTGGCCGATTTCGAACTGTATTGTGCATGCAGGGCATATTGTAATTATGGCTTCCGCACCTTTACTTCTCATGCGGCTTAATTTTGGAAGAAGCCTGTGTTTTAGGGAGAATTCTTCATTGGCCTGCATGCTTGGGTACCCGCAGCATAATCGTTCAAGCCCGTAGTCAATCATGTCTACGCCAGTTTGCATCGCTATTTCCCTCATCATGTTTGGTTTACGCATTATATCTGAAGTCTTATATTCTCGGTATAGGTGGCAACCATAGTGTAATGCGGCACGGATCTTCAAGGGTTTAGTAACATGCTTCCTAATGCCGTTCAGCCCTACATCCTCATATAGGGCTTCAACAATGTGCTTCACATCCACCTTTCCCGCATATTCTCTGCCATAACGCCTCAGAATCGTATTCACCTCACTTCTCCTTTCGGCATCATGCTTAAGAGCCTCATTTGCTTCGGCTAACGTTTCGTAGCAACCATTGCATAAGGTCAACATGTCAAGCCCAAGATCCTCGGCAAGGGTGAGGTTTCTTGCAGATACCGCCAGCGCTGCCGTTTCATCCAGCAGCCTTGATACAACTGGTTCTGGACAACATGAATAGCCAAGTAGGTCAACAGCCTCAAGCCCCAAGATATTAAAAACCCTTCTGGAAGCTATTTCAATGCTTGGAAGACGCATCGGAATCTGACAGCCTAAGAATAGAGCATACTTAACCATATTTCTCACTCATTGATTACTTATACCTTAACCTCTTCTTCTCCCAATCAAAACCAGCCTTTTCAGCCAATCCTACGTCTCTGATTATCCCATGAAACTCACGCATAGCATCCTCATCCGTGAATGTGAACGCTGGAGATTTCGGCAGGCCAGCATCCTCCCGCTTTCTCTGTATAAATGATGATATAGGTGCAACGCAGCCGCTTGATATTAGGGCTTCAGCAACAGGCCTAGCCTGAGGTGGAAGGATGCCTTCAAAGGTCTTTCTTAATGGACGTTTATCGTCAGGCCAATCTTTCGTAAGCACCAGACCATGTTCGGGCTGAGGATGGTTCAAAAGTTTTACGCCGAATAGATCAGATATTTCCCTCTCGATCAGGTTTGCCGCTGGAAACATGTCGGATATGGATTCTAACGTGTTATCCTCCTTATGTTTTGTAACTTTGAATGTTAGAACCGCGCCTTCTACATGAAAGTGATATAAATACTCCATGTCTAAGCCGCTGTCAACCGCTGATATAGTTATGAAACGAAGCATTTTATAGCGCTTCTTTATGGCGTGAAGAGCATCCCTAAAAGCCTCCGGCTTTACCCTTACGAAAATTCTCCTCTCACGCTGCTTATAGGCTTCGACGAGGTTCTCGCCAACCTCCTCCCTAACACAGTTAACCATATCATCTTCTAGGCTTACAGCCATTTTTACACATCCACCTCCAAATAATGCTTAGCATTAAATTCCCAAGCCTCCCTTCTGGTCGCAACTTTTATCGCCTGAGGAGAACAGAATTTTGCGCATTGAGGATCACCATCGCAAAAGTCACATTTCACGGCTACATGAAAGTCCATGTTAAACCATGGAACTGAAAGGGGACAGGCAACGGTGCATGTTTGGCATCCTACGCATTTCATCGGATTTACTTTAACCCAACCGGTTTTTTCATCCTTTACTATGGCCTCTTTTGGGCACGCGGCCACGCAGAGCGGTTCATCGCAATGTTGGCAATAAGCTGCCTCAAACTCGCCGTTTTTCTCATCGAACTGCACATGCAGATGGGCTTTATCGAGGTCGAAGCGTTTAAAGTGGTAATATGAGCATGCTACTTCGCAGAAAAGGCATCCGGTGCACCTTGAGGGGTCGTATAAGAGAACTTTTTGTTCTTCAACATTAAGCTGGCTCAAGATCTTTCCCTCAAATCTTTTAAATTAGGTATAATTTAAGGAATTAGTATTTAGATTTTTCTCTAAAAAATTTATAACGGTATTTGCCCTATATCATCACTTTGAAAATTTAACTTATATTTGAAGTAGATATAGCAAGAAAATTCTTAAATAGATCTATCCCCACTCAAATTTAAAAGGCAATGTTTAAGAGCGCTTTAACCCAACTACTTGAGGTGGGGGTCTTGTCGAAAGAGGATAGACGTCTATTAATTCTTGAACGGGAAATGAAAGCCCGAATGTATCAGAAAAGCGTTCTTCTTGAAATATTACATTTGGCGCATGAACTTTATGGTTACTTTGATAAGGATCTGCTTAACTATATTTCTGAACGTTTGAACCTTCCGCCGAGCCATGTTTATGGGGTTGCATCTTTTTATCATCTTTTCAGATTAAAAAAGCCTGGTGAGCATGTGGTCTCCGCATGTATGGGAACAGCATGCTACGTAAGCGGCGTTGAAGAAATAATCTCAGCTATTGAAAGAGAATTTAACGTTAAGCGCGGCGGATCAACTGCTGATGGAAAACTATCGCTTTTTATAACGCGCTGTATAGGAGCATGCGCAATGGCTCCAAACGTGACCATTGACAATGAAGTTATTGGAAAGGCAAACAAAGAGGTTGTTTTAAAAAGGATAAAAGATATTATTGGAGGATAGTTTTTGAAGCCGGAAGATATTTTAAGAATAGCGAGGGAGGAAACTGAAAAACAGGGATTTTACAAGTACAGGATAAATATCTGCTGCTCTAGCGGATGTTTGCCATTCGGTGCATTAAACTTGTTAAAGGCCTTTGAAAACGCTGTTAAAAAGTTTGGCGTTGAGAGCGAATGTAAAGTTGCCAGAGCCGGATGCCCGGGAACATGCTCAGTTGGCCCAGTTGTTCTTTTAGAGCCGGGCGGATACATATATCAAAATGTGACCCCGGAAAAAGCCAGAGAGATAGTTAAGAGCCATATAGTTGCGGGGATCCCAGTGAAAGAATACCTATATGCGAATGAAGCTTTTTTCAAGAAGCAACTTAGGCTGGTCCTGAGAAATGCTGGTAAAATAAATCCCATGAGAATAGAGGATTACATTGCCGCTGGGGGATATCAAGCGCTCATCAAGTGCCTAACTAAGATGACGCCTAAGGAAGTTATAGACGAAATCACCGCAAGCGGTTTAAGAGGAAGGGGAGGCGCCGGATTCCCCACAGGGCAGAAATGGAACTTCGTCGCTAGAGAAAAGAATACGCCGAAATATGTCGTCGCAAACCTGGACGAAGGTGACCCCGGAGTCTTCGCGAACAGAACCCTTGCTGAAGCCGATCCGCACTCGATAATTGAGGGAATGATCATTTCTGCTTACGCTGTTGGCGCCGAGCAGGGATATATTTACGTGAGGGCTGAGTACCCGCTAGCCGTTAACACCTTAAGGGAAGCCTTAAGGCAGGCTAAAGCAATGAACCTCATTGGCGAGAATATTCTTGAAAGCGGGTTCAATTTTAATATTGAGCTAAGGCTGGGAGCAGGCGCATTTATTGCCGGCGAAGAAACAGGCATACTTGCATCTATAGAAGGACGGAGAGCTACACCCCGCCCGCGCCCACCATACCCGGCTACCTCAGGCCTATGGGGGAAACCGACGCTTATAAATAATGTTGAAACTTTAGCAAATGTGCCGCCTATAATTCTTAATGGCGGAGATTGGTTTGCAAAGATTGGAACACCTAAATGTACGGGAACAAAATGTTTCTCACTTACCGGTAAAGTGAACAACCCTGGACTTATTGAGGTCCCGATGGGGATCACGTTAAGGGAGGTTATTTTCGAAATAGGCGGCGGGATTCTCAGAGGCAGAAAATTCAAGGCGGTCCTGGTCGGCGGCCCATCAGGGGGATGCTTACCGGAAAGCATGCTTGGACTCCCAATAGATTACGAATCTCTAACTAAGGCCGGAGCCATAATGGGTTCAGGTGGAATAGTTGTAATTGACGATACGGCATGTATGGTTGATACAGCATGGTTCTTCACGGACTTCTGTGTTGATGAATCTTGCGGTAAATGCGTTCCATGCAGGGTTGGCTTGTTAAAAATAAGAAACATTCTTGAGAGGATTATGAAGGGTGAGGGAAAAATGGATGATATTGATTTGCTGGAGGAGTTAGGTGTATACGTGAGGGATGCAAGCTTATGCGGTCTTGGACAAACAGCTCCAAATCCCACTTTGACAACGCTACGTTACTTCAGGGATGAATATGTCGCGCATATATCTGAAAAAAGGTGCCCAGCCGGAAAATGCTTCAAAGAGCAAGCGTCTTTGGAGGTTAAAGAATGAGTGTTTCTAGCGTTGTTAAAATTAAAATCGACGGCGTGGAAGTCACCGCTTATGAAGGGGACACGATCTTAAGCGCTGCCAAAAGGGCAAGCATCTACATTCCAACTCTATGCTATCTCGATGGCTTAAGCAGTTACGGCGGCTGCCGTCTATGCATTGTCGAGGTTAAGGGTTCGCCTAAGTTGTTTCCGTCCTGTACAACGCCCGTTAGTAACGGCATGGAAATAATCACAAACTCTGAAAGACTGAGAAAATTTAGAAAGTTAACGCTGGGGCTCATTTTATCTGAGAAGCCTCACATATGTTCAATATGCGTTGCAAATGGGCATTGTGAGCTCCAAGATCTCGCTAAAGAGTTTGGCGTGGATCATTTGAGGGTTGAGCGTGAATGGACTGCGCATAAGATCGATTTAACGCATGATTTCCTAGTTATAGACCATAATAGGTGTATTCTATGCGCCCGTTGCATAAGGGCTTGCGATGAAATTGAGGGAGTTCATGTTTTAGATATGAAGATGAGGGGGAAGGATTCGCAGGTTATAGTAGACATGGATGAAGATTGGGCTTCATCTAGGTCATGCACATCCTGCCGTAAATGCGCTAGGGTATGCCCGGTTGGAGCGATCTACGTTAGGGACAAGCCCTTCTCTGAGATTAAAGATAAAGAGATGGCCAAATTCATCCTGTCAAGAAGGGGATTATGATGGGTGAGCTTGGAAAAATTAATTTTGCAACCGTTTGGCTTAGCGGATGTTCAGGATGCCACATGTCATTTCTCGATCAAGATGAGCAGATACTGGATCTAGCTCAAAAAATCCAATTAGTCTATAGCCCACTTATGGACGCTAAAATCTTCCCTGAAAATGTTGATGTAACCGTTGTTGAGGGAGCCATTGGAAATGAGGAGCAACTAAACCTCATCAAAAAGATTAGGAAGCATACGAAAATCCTCATCGCAATCGGTGACTGCGCAGTAACCGGAAATATGGTGACGCTTAGAAATGCCCTAGACGATGGGGCGGGCGCAATTCTCAAGAGGGCTTATATTGAAACTGCCACTAAAAATCCCCAGATCCCAAACGATGTTCCGAAACTTTTGGAGCGGGCCCGCCCATTAAATGAGGTTATTAAGGTCGATTACTTTATTCCCGGATGCCCCCCCTCAGCGCATCTGATAAAATACGTGTTAACGGAGATCATATCCGGAAGAACACCGAACATGGAGGGAAAAGCAAAATATGGATGAAAAGACGATAGAGATAAATCCTGTTACAAGAATTGAAGGGCATGCTAAAGTATCAATACGCCTGTCTGATGATGGTACTGTTAAAGAGGCCAGGTTTCAAATAACTGACTTCCGAGGTTTCGAAAAAATCTGTGAGGGGAGACCCTTCTATGAAATGCCGGGCATAATGTCTAGGATATGTGGAATTTGCCCGGTAAGCCACCTGCTGGCGGCAGCGAAGGCATGTGATGAAATATTGGCAGTCAGCATACCTGAAGCAGCGGTTCTATTAAGGCGTTTAATACATATGGGGCAGATAATTCAGTCCCACGCGTTAAGCTTCTTTTATCTATCCGCACCAGACTTTCTTATTGGTGTGGACTCTGACCCATCAAAGAGGAATATTTTCGGCTTGATAGAGAAGTATCCTGACGTAGCTAAGCAGGGAATAAAACTTAGGTCCTTCGGTCAAAAGATAATTGAGCATTTGGCAGGCAGAAGAATCCACTCAAACGAGTGGATCGTACCAGGCGGGGTTAGGACGCCGCTCTCCAAGGAGAAAAGCGACAGAATTAGAAGCGAATATGATGACGCCTTGAAAATCGCATCTGAAAACATTCTAAGATTTAAGGATATCTTGGAAAAATTAAGAGGTGAACTAGAGAACTTTGGGGACTTCCCAACGTACTATATGGGCTTGATTACGTCTAAAGGCGATCTGGAGCATTACGATGGATGGATAAGAATTGTTGACTGCGATGGACAAATTATAGCGGATCATCTGGATCCGAAAAAATACTACGAATATATCGGCGAGTCTGTTGAACCATGGTCCTACATGAAGTTTCCATATTATAAGCCTCTGGGCTATCCGAATGGAATCTATAGGGTTGGACCGTTAGCAAGGCTTAACGTGGCTTCCAAGTGTGGCACACCTCTAGCCGATGGGGAGCTTAAGGAATTTAGAAAGCTGGGAAGAAATGGCGTGGTTCAGAATACATTCCTATATCACTACGCTCGATTAATCGAGATATTATTCTGCATAGAGAAAGTTGAGGAGATACTTAATAACCCGGAAACTTACTCCGAAAACGTTTGGGCTAGGGCGTCCGTTAACAGATACGAAGGCGTCGGCGTTGTTGAGGCGCCTAGGGGCACACTTATACATCACTATAAGACTGATAAGTATGGAATAGTCAAGTGGTCCAACCTAATTATCGCAACGGAGCATAATAACCTCGCATATAACATGGCTATAACTCAGGTAGCTAAGAAGTACATTAGGGGCGAGAAGATAAACGAGGGATTACTGAACAGGGTTGAGGCAATCATAAGGGCACTGGATCCATGCCTAAGCTGCGCAACGCACACGTGGAACAGTATAGCCCTAGATGTCATACTCTATGATTCAAAAGGAAAAATTTTGGATAGATTAACAAAGTAACTGAACTTTGGCAAATTTTAGGTCGTCTCCATCTGGTATAGGGTTTTGAGGCATTTGAGGTCTGACAGGGTCAGCTTGAGGATTTCGTCGGGGTTTCTGACTTTTTGGGCGAACTTCGCAACCAGCTCAACGAAGGAC
>CALKGV010000023.1 GCA_938091805.1 uncultured archaeon
TAAGCCGAGAATTTAAATGAAACAAACTCTCCACTTAGCGTGAAAATGCTTTTTTAATGCTTTGTGGTCATAGAGAAAGAACTAGCGGCTAAAACATACATATACAACATGCTAATAAACCTATAAGGCGACAGGAAAAAAGAAAACCATAAAATCAGAGAAGAGACCCAGACAATAAAGAATTAAGCCACAAAGCTTAAATTTTCACTATTTTCTTTCCCTTCGCTTGCGGAATGACCCTTATTTTCGCATTTTCAAAAACCTTTTCGAGCTCCCTTCCCATATATAGTTCATGCAGGAAGACGCTCAGCGCGCTGACTTCCGAGTGGGGTTGGGATGTTACTGAAACGTTCCAGTCTGCAAGCTCATAGACCGCTCTTGGAACTTTCGTTCCGCCGACAATTATGAGCTTATCTCTGTTTGATTCCCTTATTTTTCGGATGGCCTCTTTCAGCGGCATCCCATACATCGTTAAGTGTATGACTTCTCCCTCGTTCCTCCGCCAATCTCTAATTTTATCCATCCAGTTTTCGACGAATTCAACTTTGAATTGTCCGCCCCATGATTCTACAGCTTTCTTCAAACTTCTCTCAGCTTTTTCGTCTCTCTGGCCGCTGTAGAAGGCTCCGTGGGCTCCGAATGCCCTGGCCGCTAGAAAAACATGCGTTGTGACACGCTTGTCCCTATCCGGCCTATGCCCAAGCCTAAGGATGAAGACTCTCCATCCGCCTTCTTCATCCAAATTTGCCACCTATCTTCTCCACTCTATCCTTAATTTTTCCTATCATGTGCGGCGGCATGCTTAGGGAGACGCTTACGGAATCGTCAGTGTATACGACCTTGTGCACTTTAGTGTTTTCGAAGATCCATGAGAGAAGCGACAACGATTCCCTGCTTATGGGCATGGTGAACGTTGAATCCGCATATCTCTTCAGGATTCCGGCGATCTCCTCCTTAAGCGTCTCAAGGTTCATTCTGCGTAAGGCCGATATTGGCACAAATTTCAGCCTATAAATTCTGCTTAAACAATCGATTCTCTCCTTGAGCCCTTCAGGGGAAACTAGGTCGATTTTGTTCAGCGCCACTATCATCGGTATGCCGGCTGCATCTATTTCCCTAATTATCTCCAGCGACGCGGAGAGCTTTCTTAAAACTTCATTTATGGGCTCGCTTACATCGACAACTAGAAGTATCAGGTCTGAAAAAATTGTTTCCTCAAGGGTTGAGTGGAAGGACTCTATGAGCATTATGGGTAAGCAATCTATGAAGCCAACGGTGTCCGTTATCAGAACTTTCTCTCCGGAAACCTCAATCGCCCTGGTTGCTGTTGACAGCGTTGTGAAGAACCCTGAGTCAACGGGGACATTCTCATTTGTCAAACTGTTAAAAAGTGTGCTTTTGCCGGAGTTTGTGTATCCGGCCAGCGATATTGTTGGAAGTCCAAGCTCAGCCCTTCGGTTTCGATGTATAGTTCTCATCTTCCTTATCTCTTTGAGCTTCTCCTGTATTGCGTGAATCTGCCTTTTTACGGCTTCGTAGTAAACGTCGACCTCGTATTTTCCCAGTCCTTGGAAGCCCGGTTGCTCCCCGATTCTTGCCAGCCTAACCTTTTCTTTGGCATGGGCTAGCTCGTAGCGTAGTTTCGCCAGCTCAATCTGGAGTTTAGCCTCCCTCGTCGAGGCCCTTCTAGCGAAGATCTCTAGGATAAGCTGTATGCGGTCTATGACCTCTCTGCCGGTTAGCTTTGCGAGGTTGTATATTTGAACAATCTTCAGGTTATTGCCGAAGATGATTTTTTCAGCATTAAGCTCCGAGGCCATTTCGGCAAGCTCTTTAGCTTTGCCGCTTCCTATATGATAACGTGGGTGTGGGCGTCTAACCTGCTCAAGCGAGCCGACGACCTCATATCCGGCGGCTTCAGCTAGACTTATGAGCTCATCAATGCCGGATTTTTCAGATGGATTTTTACGGTGAACTATTATCGCCCTCGTCTTCCAGCCCCCTCCTTTTAGCCCATCTCAGATGAGCTATTTCTCCCAGCGTGATCTCCCTACGGAGTTTCTCTGTTAAAGATGTCTTTTCAGTTTTAGGCTCAGATGTTTTGGTCAGCAGTTTTATTTTGAGCGCATGCTCAAGTTTTGTTGTAAGCCTGATGTCGGGGACGATTTTTCCACCTTCAACCTTTTTTATGACCGACTCTTTCTCCCCAATTCTTCTGCCCAAATCCTCAGGGGTTAAACCCATCCTCTCCCTAGCCTGCTTAATCAGCTGTCCGAAGTCTTGGATCACCTCGATCTCCTCGAAGGAGGCAGCTAATGCGCCGCTGGAATCCTTCTTCGCTGCAGTTTTCACCTTTTTCTCCGGGGGCGTGCGCTGCCCTGCCCTTGGGGGCTCCGGTTCCCAGAATCCTGAGCCCAATTTTGCGCATTCGCTGCATGTGGTCATCTTCGCCCCTTCGATGATGACCCTTCTCGGTTCGCCGACTATTTTTCGTCCGCAGACATCGCATTGCAAATTCGGCACCATGCGCAGCGCCTTTACTGTATGTTAATATCATTAACTCTTGTTCTTAAGCGCTTTGTTCCAGAGACTTTCTTTCTACGGGTCAGTTTAGCGGAGATCCTTAGTGATCCATAGAGCCCTTTACTGCTTCTCTAAAAGCTGGCAGATGCGCATGGGCTGCAGTATGCATAGAACAGGTTAAAAAGTAAGCCTAGGGTTTCTGAAACCTACTGCCTAATATGTGTTCCTTCCGCTGGGGTGAACTCGTGCTCCCGCAACGGCTTGAGCCATATGCTTCTCCAAACCTTTTTCAAAAGCACAGTTTACGTTGCGCCTCAATTAAGAAGCGAACCTACTCCTCGCTTGAGGGGACCTTAACCTTCCCTGAAACATATTTTATGCCTAAATTGGGCATCACCGTATCAGTTTTACATCAGGGGCTTTAGTATCTTTTTCTAGCTTTCTATCTATTAATTCTTTTTTCTTCGTTTAAGAAAGCGTAGTAAAACTTAAATCTCAAACAAGCCCATGCAGTTCAATATTCTTAAATTTATTTTCCAAATGCGGATGGTAACTTAACTTTTACCTCAAATCCGATTACATCGTATTTGCCCTTAAATATCCCTTAAAAAGGCTTAAAGTAAGGGAATTCTTGCCTCCGAGATTTTCACCAGCGCCCTTATTCATTGCTCCCTTTAGGCTTCCTGTTCATCCCATTTCTATATCGCAGTTTTTTAAAAGATACTTATCTCATATTATTTTAGGACGTTTGGAGGAATAACTAAAATGTTTAAGCTATCCGTTATAAGCGATGAGGTTTCTCAAGACATTAGGGTTGTGGCCTCCTTTGCCAAAAAATTCAACCTTGACGGCGTCGAGATTAGAAGCGTTTGGGGCAGAAACCCGCAGAATCTTCTCCCGAAAGTTAACGAAATAAGGAGAGTTTTATCCGAACACGGTTTAAAAGTTAGCGCAATATCTTCACCGCTATTTAAGGCGGACATTGAGAGTGAAAGAGAGTTTAAGGAAAACTTAAACGTGTTAAGAAATTGCGTGGAATTAGCCAGCAGGCTGGACGCCAAAATAATTAGGGGGTTCACGTTTTGGCGTAGGGGCAGACTGGAGGATTACATTGACCGAATAATAGAAAGATATCAGAAGCCATTAGAAATCATAGAGGATGAAGATGTGATTTTAGGAGTTGAAAATGAGCCGTCCACATTTGTCGGCAATGGAAGAGAGCTGGCAATCTTTCTATCCCGCATCGATTCAAGGAAGATTAAGGCCGTATGGGATCCGGGAAACGACATATTTGACCCTTCAGGTGAGGCTCCCTACCCTGACGGTTACAGGCATATTAGAAGCTGGGTTGTTCACGTGCACGTAAAAGATGGTGCGAGAAGGGGCAGCGATGGGAAGCCCGAGTGGACAGCTATCGGTGAGGGTGAAGTAGACTATAGGGAGCAGCTTAAGGCTCTGAAGGAAGACGGTTATGCTGGATACGTCTCCCTAGAAACCCACTGGAGACCTAAAAGGAAGATTCCGGAGGAGAGCATCATAAGGCCTGGTGGAGAGGGGTTCTCTCAAGCTGGTGAAGAAGCGTCGGAGATATGCATATGCAATCTTCTCCAAATATTGAGTGGTATTTAGATCGCTTTTGCCTCAAAAATGAAGATTTAACTATTTTAAGGCCGATTAACCCTATGCTGTTCCGGAGATGCCTGTATGGGTAAGAGAGCGCGTATAGCTACGATCTGTCAAGCTTGAACTTCCATAACACTATTGAGGGAAATTTGAGGCATATTATGGGGCTCCTGGACATAACGCTTCAGCATCAGCCTGACCTGGTATGTCTGCTTGAAGCCTTCGCAACAGCCTCGGTTAATAAACCCCTTGAGGAGGTCGCTGAAAATATACCTGGGCCTATCACCGAAAACATTGCTAGGAAAGCGAGAGAATACTGCTCCCTACATCATTTGTCCCCTCTACACGAGGAGAGAGGGGAGAATATGAAACTCATAGATAGGTCATAGATAGGTCCGGAGAAATTTGCGGGATATACGATAAGACGCATCCGGTCACATCCTCAAGCGATTATACGGTCTTCGAGGGCGGCGTTACCCCGGGCAGCAAAATTCCAGTTTTCGATTTAGATTTTGGAAGAATCGGCATTCAAATATGCTTCGACATAGGTTTTCCCAAAACTTGGGAGACTTTAGCCCGGAAAAATGCTAAAATGGTTGTATGGTGCTCCGCCTACAATGGAGGTTTCGCCCTACAAGTATACGCTTACCTCCACCATTACTATGTTGTATCATTAGTGAGGACAGATAAGTCCAAAATAATTGATCCTTTAGGAAACGTTCTTGATGAAACTGATGCGTTAAAAGACATCGCCGTCTGTGACGTAAACCTAGACTTCATGATCTCACATTATGATCTCAACTATAGCATCCCAGATAAAATCATGAAAGCCTACCCTAATCGTGTGGAAGTGCGCTCAAAAAAGGACGATGCATTATTTCTCGTTGAGCCAACGGATCCGACCATAACGGTCAAGCGTCTAAAAAGAGAGTTCGGCTTCGAATCTTCATATGAATACTATCAGAGACATATAAGTGCTTATAAGCATATGCATCAATATGAAAACCCCGCAAAGAGCAACGCATGGAAAACGCTCACAGTACTCTAAAAATATCTGACGCAAAACGTATCCGCCAACAGAACCTCCTAAAAAGCAACCATAAAGACAAACCTCCAGATCTTCCACTAGCTCCAACCTTTTCTCATCTCCCTTATCCTTCACGATAAATAAAAAAAGTATACTAATATAGCGCCCACATAACTTTTTATGGCGGATTATTGGGAAAATAAGTTTAAAGATGGAAGAACTTAAATAATTATTCCTCATCTTTTCAAACGAGGAAAAAGAGGCTTTGAGTTGATGGGGTTTTACCGGGAAATCTTCTATGGGCTTAAGCATTTGAGATGTTTCGATGTAAAATTCTCTTTATGGAGCGCTCTGGAATTTGCAAGGGGAGAAATCTTTAAAAGAGAGAGGATGCCGCTTCCTAAGCTTGTTCAGTTAGAACCAACAACTAAATGCAACTTTAACTGCATTACATGTACGAGGAAAAGCCTGTCTAAATCAAGATTAAACAGAGATTTAACAGTTCAAGATTTCCATGCAATTTTAGGAAAGATACCTACATTAAAAGTTATCAAGCTACAGGGTTTAGGGGAACCATTAATGAACCAGCATATTTGGAAGATCTTAGAATATGGAAAAAGGAGGAGAATCAAGTTTTCAACAACAACAAATGGATCTCTACTAAATCTACCTAATGTTGAGAAACTGCTTAAATATTTTGATTCCATATGCGTATCGATCGACTCGATTAACCCGGAAACCTTTGAATACATTAGGAAGGGCGCAAAATATGAAGACATCATAAACAATCTTAAATTGCTGGTTGAAATTAAGAGAAAGGTTAAGGTAGCAACTGAAGTTGGAGTAAACTTTGTTGCATCCCATCTTAACTACCATGAAATACCTGACCTATGCAGACTAGCCTCAAAATTGGGGTTAAACTTCATTTATATAGTTGAGGTGGAAAATTGGGCAACCCCAAAAGAAAAAGAATATTATCAACAATCAGAATTTATAAGGGATGCTAGAAAGGTTAAAAGAAAGATTCGACGCCTAATTCTGGATGCACGGGAAAAATACAGAAAACTCGCCATATACCATAAGGATTCAAACAGAAGAAAACCGAAATGTTCATGGTGCTTCAGCAAATGCTTCATCACCGTCGACGGATACGTAACACCCTGCTGCATAAGAATGAACCCAGAGGTGTTTAACTTCGGCAACATTTTTGAGGAACCCTTCAATAATATATGGAACGGGGAGAAAATGAGAAAATTTCGGCTCTCAATGATGAAAGATAAGGCGAACTTTATATGTGATCAATGCCCTGATTGACTCAATTAATTCACAAAAGGGGTTAAAGGGCATAGACGTCGCAGATATAAAAAGCGGGTTATTCATTATTGAGGGAAAGACGGCTGATTTTGAAGAATGCTTCGGCATCCCAAAGGGAAGGGCAGTCGTCGGGTTAGCCATAGGCATAATAATCCTCGCAGGCTTAAGTATACTCCTTAAAGAACTCCTCAACATAACCATACCATGGTGGCCCCTTGTAGTGATCCTCATCGAAATTTTAGTGATAATAGGCGCATCCGTGGTTTACGCCGCAGCTAACGGGCGCTCATCTCTTTAATCTACATTGAAGAACGCATGCCTTACAGATTCGCAGATGATCCCATTGGGAAGTTAATATTGGGTGAAAAGCCAAAAACCATTAGCCCAACCACATATAGATCAAAAAGCAAGTTTTCCGAAAGGTTATCAACCCCAGCGAGGATTAGGAAACATGCAAACACGAAAAAGGCGTTCAAAGATGACCGCGTGAAGCCCTTAAACTTGAATTGGAGGAGGCCAAAAGCCACCCCAACTTGACCGCCAGTAACAGTTAAAATTTTAGGGTTCACTTTTTAGCGGTTTCCAATGTTCTGGCAACAACGTAAGTGTTACATGTAGCCAAAGCGCTTGAAGCCACAATATCGGGGTTAAAGGCCTCAATTTGATATTCAAGCTGTTTCTTTGTTAGGTGGCGGCAAGTATTCACCCATGATGAACCATACGTCCTTCGGCGGCTCAACTAAAAGCACCCTCATGGAAACCTTTTCTCCGCTACGAATAATTGGTACCGGATTTATTTAAAAAGATTGGCAAACGTTCGGTTTGCACAAGGGTTTTAAATAACCCCCCTATAATCTTAACTGTAAGGTGTTAAATTTATGGGGGAAGGAGAAAAGGGAAGAAAGGTTAGGGAAGACACGGATTGGATAGGTCTCTTTTCCTTAGGGTTTTTTCTCATTACCCTAGGAACGCTGTGGATAATCACCCCAAATCTAACTGAAGAAGCGATTAATTTCTTTAAGGATTTTCAACTCGTACACTTAACAGAACATATAGTTCTTCCGGCGCCAGCCCGCAGTCACCCAGTTGTTTATACAGCAGCATCACAATTCTGCCTCGTATTCGGCCTTTTCCAGATGATTATTCTAATCCTCAGGTTCATCTTCGGCAGTTCATTAAATAAGAAGGCTGAAACGCTTTCAGGAGCAGGGTTCTGGCTTACCATGAGCTTATTTCTACAAATGTTGATTAATGAAACCATAGGCTGGTTGGGGTTAATTGGCGGACTTATAATATCTATTGGAATCGCGATAACTCTGAGCAACCTTATTAAGATTCTAGGCTGAAGACGCTGGAAGGCAGTTTTTCACCATATTAAGTTTAACCAAAACACTGCATACGCAAGTGTCTTTTGGAGCAAGAAATTCACCGCTATTCATCATCCTCTAACTCCTCAAGTTTTGAACCCTATAAACAGTATGTCGCTATTAAAGTCCGACATTTCTATTATGGAGTAATCGCCGGAAATCTTAACCGTTGGCTTAAAAACCCTTCTCGACTCCAGCTCTATTCCTTCCCATTCACATGGTATTTCATTCAACCTTAACTTTATATCCCAGTCATATGGTGTATAGATGACTATTTTATCTTTGCCCTCCGAAATCCTTATTTCAGGGGTTTCATTTAAAAGTTTTTCGTTGGCCGGTTCTAGGTCAAACATATCATATTTTTCGAAAACCCATTTGGCAAAAGATGCATCGAAGGCTCCTGGAAATCTTATCGCTGTACTCCACTCATACGGTGTCCTGGAAAATTGTTCTCCTCGGAATTTCTTCCCTCTCTTGTGCCAAGACCATATTCCATGGGCTCCATACGCGGTTCCAGCTTTCGCGCCCGATAGGAGGCTTTGCCATATTGCTTTTCTAACATCAAATCTCCCGAACCTACCATATTTGCCCCCATGTGAGTGCCCCTCGTAACATGGTTCTCCGTTCAGAATAGGCCTTTTAACTGGCATATTGTAGAATTTTTGGGCGAGTTCGTAGGGAAGGTGCTGATGCTCTTTAATGTGGCCGGATTGATACATGTAGAAGTCGTAATTATATGATTTTACGAGTACTTCGGGGATCTCCCATAATCCGCTCATCAGGTGCATTGTTGTGAGAGAATTAGGTGATGCTCTCTTAATTATATCCAGTGCTGTTTTATAGTAGATTATTGAATCTTCTGTTTCAAAGTTTGTGTCTCCGCTTATTATAAATATTGGATTGTATTTTCCGAATCTCTCCGCCACATAGGTCACGTATTCCTCCAGACGCTCTAAAGGTATGATTCTTTCCGGATTTATTTTTGAACCCCATGTTCCTTTAACATAGTTGCACCATAATACTACTAGAGTTGGCGTAAAGTCTCTCTCAACAGCTATCTCCACCATTTTTTCCGCTCTGTCAAAATACTTCTCGTTCCGACTAGTGAAATCCCATCCACCGTCGGGGAGAACCTTAAATGGATCAACATAATTATCTGACTCGCTCCTATCATGCTGCGGCAAAATGTTTATTTGTATAGCGTTAAACCCCTGCATTCTTCTATAGTCTAGGTAGCATTCCCATTCTTCGTAAGTCGGATTGGTGAATGCGCTCCAGCATGTATCGGCTAAATAAAAGAATTTCTCACCATCTCTCAAGAAATAATCTTGAGTATCAGATATTGAGAGTTTACCCATACTTCCGCCTCTGAAGCGATGCATTCTCTGCATAAGCAATTTGCTTTGAGAATATTTTAATTTTTAGGCAAAATCTTAGGCTCAATATTTACTTATTTCCCCTTTCATTAGAAAATAACATTAATTCATCCAAAGATCACCTCTAATAATCAGGTTATAAACATGAGATGGATGAATATAGTCTTTGAAAGAAAAACCGTGACGGTTACGCCTGAAAAAGGGAGCAACCCAAAGTCTTTAAGCTCTCAAGAAACTAACCGCAATGCTGAACGGTCTTCCAAGGCAAAACGAGCATGTCTTCCAGAATAGAGACCTAGAACACTTCTAACAGAACTTCAGAAGACAACGCAGAAAAGTCGTGGCTAAACTGAAGAATCCCCAGATAGACCAGATATCATTCAAGACATTGTGCCACTTTAAGGCCACAGTGGAGTATGCTAAGACATAAAAACGTCAAGGGAGGCCTAGACACTCATAGAAGCAAGGTTCAGGTATGTCTGTGAGATGGATGGAGTTAAGATGTTCAGGAAGAAAAGTGAAAAAATGTCGGGGTTCGGTTCTGGCGTGGGGGTTAGGTTTTGACCTCGGTTTAAATTCTCGGAATTTTACTTTGGGGCATCCATATTTAACTCTAAGTACTTAATGCAGTCTCTTAAGGAATCAGCCTTTTCTTTCATTCCTTGTTTCTCGAAAAATAAAACCGCGCTCAATATATTCTCTTTCGCCAAAGCAAGATCGCCTTTAATAATAAGGGCTGGAACTCATCTCAAAACTATTTAAGTCTTTTTTGATTATGTTTTTGGTATGGAGTTTCTTGAGCTTTCTGATGGTGAGTGGGAGTTTATTAGGTCTTTGCTGCCTCCTAAGGCTAGGGTTGGTAGGCCTGGGGCTGATGATAGGAGGATAATAAACGGCATTCTATATGTCTTGACTACTGGATGCTGATGGATGGATATGCCTATTCGCTATGGCTCATATAAGACTGCTTGGAGGAGGCTTAAGCGATGGCAGGATGAGGGCGTATGGGATAGAGTGTTCAAAGCCCTATCATCCATGAGGGAGCATGGTAGGGTATGCGTTGATAGCTCCACTGTGGAGGCTAAAAGGGGGAGAAATGATAGGATATGATGGCTTCAAGCATAGGAA
>CALKGV010000024.1 GCA_938091805.1 uncultured archaeon
AGCCGAAAACCAAGCGGCACGCTAATGAGCATGAGTAATAGAAGCGCAAATGCTAACGTGGAAAATATGATTTTCAACAGAAATCTGCCTGTTTTAACCATCAAAGTAAGCATCACCATTTTGACATACCAGAAAATAGCCCTAAGACGCAATTAATATTTTCTATTGTAATGTTGCGGTGAAATTTTCAGGGCAATAGCTGTAAGTAATCGGAGATGGATCGCGCTTAATCATGCGGCAAAAAGAGGGGCAGATTACGAAGAAATCTTTATTGCTAGAGAATAAATTTCCATTAGAGGAGAATCATCTTTATACAAACAGGAGTCGGCGCCTTCGTAACATGTCCTGTTAATAGAAGTTCACCGGTCTGCTGATCTATCCTAAAAGTTATAATAGTATCCGTATCCTGGTTGGCGGCAAGTAGAAATCTGCCAGTTGGGTCAATGGCAAAGTTGCGGGGCGTTTTGCCCTGAGTTGATCTGCGACCTACGTATGTAAGTTTTCCAGTGCCTCCATTAATCGCGTAGATTACGATGTCATTAAGACCGCGGTTTGAGGCGTAAACAAATCTGCCTGACGGGTGGACATTAACATCTGCGCCTGTATTTGCGCCAGCGAAATCCCCCGGCAGAGTGGAAACGGTCTGGATCTCTTTAAGCGCGCCATTATTTTCGTTATATGAGAAAACGGTTAATGTAGAGTTGAGCTCATTAATTAGGTAAGCGTATCTGCCGCTAGGATGGAAAGCTAAGTGGCGCGGTCCAGCGCCAGCTCTCACTTGAAACCAGGGCTCATCATTTGGCTCCATCTTTCCACGGTTTGAATCAAATTTATAGATCATAACCTTGTCGATTCCAAGATCGGGAACTAACACGTACCGATTGGCTTCATCTGGTACGCATGCATGGGCATGAGGCCCCTCTTGACGTTTAGGGTTAACGCTTGAACCGTGATGCTGAATGAAATCGCTGGCATCTCCCAGGCTTCCATCCTCCCGTATAGGTAAAACGCATACGCTGCCGCTCATGAAATTAGCGACAAGAATGTATCTTCCAGTTTTATCAACAGTCACATAGCAGGGATCAGTTCCCATGGTTGGTTTTCTATTTAGGAATTTCAATCCGCCTGTTTCCGAGTCTACTGAGAAGGCGCTGACGGCGCCCGTCGGTTTACCCTCAAAATTCTTTAGCTCGTTGACAGCGTAAAGAGAATGATGCTTAGGATCGAAGGATAGGTAAGAGGGGTTTGCAACGCCTGCTATCTTACTGCTGAACTCTAAGGCTCCGGAATCCTGATCCATTCGATAAACATATATGCCCTCGCCCTTCCCCACCAGAACTTCCCCAGTTCCGAAAAGTATTGGAAGAGTATAGGTTCCAACATAAACCATCAGTTCTTTCGACATGCTCTATAAACCTCTCATCCCTAATCTGACCTATTAAGACGAGATTCTTAAATCAAACCTCCGCAAACATAGATTATTTCTCTATTTTGATATTAACTTCTTCAGCTATCTCTTCTAAGAATCTCATTGCTATGTTTAGTTCCATGTCGAAAATTCGCTCAGCATTTCTGGGGCCATTTTGTGAACTTGCCCCGGGTGCATCTTCTAGTTCAAGTGATAACACGTTATCATACCCAATAGCTTTCATAGCTCTTAAGCAGCTTTTCCAGTCGATTTCCCCTTTCCAGGCCTCCAGTGAACGTTCGTCATAGCGTCATTGTCAGATATGTGAGTATGGAAAATCCGCCCCTTCAACTTCAGTATGCTTATGGCCGGTGTTTCACCTGAAGGGAAAAGGTGGCTTGGATCCCAATTCATCCCAATAGCCTTTGAGCCAACATGCTCAAGAAGCCTTACATGCCATCCGCATTGCATATTAATCTGAAGGGGTGAGGCTCAATAGCGTAACGCATACCTGCATCCTCAACCAGATCAGCGAATTTTCTCATAAGGTTAACATAGTTATTCCAAACCAGATCCATGTCTAAGTCGTATGGGAGATTCTCCGGCATTAAAAACGTCTGCATTAAAGGTCTTCTCTTTATATCTGGACTAGGAATATCGGAGAATGGCCATGGGGCCACGGTGTTCACGATTTTTGTCCCTATATCGGAAGCCACCTCCACTAGCCTCTTAAAATGGCTTAAAGCCTCGTCCTGATCTTCCCTTCTCAAGCTGCTCATTCCCCGCGGTGTTGAGACGAACTCCGTTATTTCAATACCTAAAGAGTTCACAATTTCTCTGATTTCCCTTATTTTTCTAGGCGTGTAATATTCGTCCAGCGTTTTTCTATCCCACGCGATTAACTCCAACCTTTAAAGCCCAATCTAGATATCCTTTTAATAGCATCCTCATATGGTGCCTTCCAGCAGATGGTCCATGCGCAGCAACCAAACTTCATCCATAATACCTCTGGTTAAGAGATGATGCTTCTTAACCCTATACCGATATAAAATTTATGACGATTCCCAGCCCTTCTAAATAAAGGGGCTGCGCTAAAACCTGAAAAACGAGAGCGATTTCTTATGGGTTATGAAAAACGGGTTGATGAAGCCTTTTTCCCGCTAGGCTATAAGATGCGTAGGAGCGCGCAAGTTTCATGAAGCCAACTATTGAAGCCCTTACATCCTAGCATCAATCAATCGTCTAGACTTCTATATAAAAAGGGGATTTGGAGTTTATTCCTCAAGTATTTCTTCGAATATTTTGTTTAAGCCCTGTCTCTCTGCAAGTTTCAGAACCCAATCTTTAGCTTCGATTGCCAGCCTATCCTTTAGGCCAGCAATAATGATTTTGTAGTAGAGAAACTCCGAGATCTCATCTTCAGTCATGAATATCTTCAGGAAGTCGATCACTGGTTTAGGCAGCCTTAATTTAACCTCGACGAGCTCTAATTCCTCCTCTTCCTCTTCCACTAAACTCTTCAATTTTCCAACCATCCTCCTATATGCGAACTGGTTCCTAATAACGGACATTATTTTTTTCACTAAGAAATATCATGAAAGAATCATTAAATCTTTATTAATTGGGAAACTATATTTCAAATCCACCAGGGCGAAAGATAAATTCCTATTGGCTGCAGGTTAGATGGCCCAGCGATTCTTCCTTAAACCAGAAGAAAATACTAAACATTTTCTTATAAGATGAAAAGAAAAAATAAAGAGATTTAGGGAGGATAGGTTTCCTTCTAGACGACCACTGCTTCTATCCCGAGGAATTTACATGCGTCCATTATGGCTTTAGTGTAGTCGCCGTGGATCATGCTTGCGTGATGTATGAACCCTTCTTCAGCAAGAACCCTGTACAGGAATTTTAGATTCGGCACCTCAACCCAGCTCCATGCTCCGCGGAGAGTTTCTGGGCTATATTTAATTTCGCCCTTAGTTATGAGCATCTTGAATTCACCATCATACTCAACTAGGCGGCATATTGTGACAACGCCCGGCTTAAGCTGAAACTCGATGGTTCCAAAGGCTTTACCCGGCTTAGTTTCCTCCATGACGAAATGTCCCCTTACAAATCTTGGGCATCCCTCACAGGCCAGTGATGGAGGTGCGTTCCCGCAGTGCCACGCTAGGAAAACATTTTCCTTCTCCTGATGCTGTATCGTCCAATCAATGAAGTGCGGCGGAATCTTCTTTAAACTGGCTAAATACTGTATTAGCATCGTTAGAGCCCCATAAATGTCAACCTCGCAGGACGACATTATTCCCCTGTCGGTTAATCTGGCCATTGGTAGGCATGATGATGTTCCATAGATGTCCTGCATCGCGGTCCAGCATTGAACGCCCATGGCGGATATTTTATTTTCCTCAGCGAATCTGCCTAGAGCAACCTCAAGCTTTGCGAGCTTAATCAGCGTCTCACGCCCAATTTGGGAGACATCCGCCTGAGACTCTATCTCCCCAAGCACTTTTTGAACATCTGGGTCTTCATTGCTTAAATTATTTGCTGCATCGAAGATTTCAGATAGCGGTACTGGGATAACGGTTTGTTTGAAGCGCTCAAGTAGGGCAGCCTCATTAAAGATGCAGGTTTCAAAAGGTCTAGGTCGGGGACCAACCTGCCCGATTCTTGCGCCTATGAATCCCTTGAAAACTGCGCATACCCGAACGAAGTTTTCAACAGCCTCCTTAAACTCTTCTTCCTCCGGAAAGATTATTCCAGCAAACAGGAAGGGTATTTTTCTACGGTAGAGCCCGGAGGAAATCGATAGTGTTCCGCAGAAGGAGTCTGAGAGCCTTTTTCCTTCAGGGGTGAAGGGTCCCTCCTTAGTGCCGAACAGTAGGATTGGTTTATCTGAAAAGGCGCTTGCAACCTTTAGAGCCGGGACTTCCTCTCCAAACGTCATCGTTCCAATTATTACTCCGTCCACCTCATTCTCTTTGAATAGCTGAATGGTTTTATCAGCGTCCTCCTCATCTGAGACAAGCCCCTTCTTAGTTATGTTTTCATCTGGAACTATGAGCTCCAGTCCCTCAACGCTTGAGAAAGCATTAATGCAGCGTTTACGCATGCTGATGGCCCAGTTTTCATCAAAGATGCTTCTGTGGGATGGGACGAAGCCGATCTTAACCTTGAAATCTTCCTTTTGAAGCATATTTTCCCACCGCTTTCCCCAATTAAATTCTTAGATGAAAGATCTTTTAAGCCTTAGCGAATTTACGTAGATTCTTAAGGGAACGGCTTCATCTTTGGAGGTTGAAGTAAGATTCCATCAGCTGGGCATCGATAGAAATAAATCCGCTAAAAGCCTAATATATTATGTCGAGTTTAACAGTGAAGGATTAGGTGATTATGAAATGGTTAATATAGCGGTTAAGTGGCTTGGGCATGCCAGCTTCCAAATAACGGCTGATGGTAAAAATATTTACATCGATCCATATGAGGGCAAATATCTTGAAAAGGCGGATATAATTTTGGTAACGCATTCCCACTTCGATCATTGTGATACATCGAAGATTAAGGCGGTGCGCAGAGATGACACGTTGATTGTTGCCCCCGCTGAATGCGCGTCAAAAATAGGTGGAAGAGTTAGGGCGATTAAGCCAGGTGAAAAAATAAGTGTGGATAACGTAACCGTTGAGGCGGTTCACTCATATAATGTTAGGCGCTTCAGATCTCCGGGAAACCCCTTCCATCCGAGGGGTTTTGGCGTTGGCTATTTAATAACCATCAATGGCAGAACGATTTATCATGCCGGGGACACGGACTTCATCCCCGAAATGAGGGATTTAAAGGATCGAAAAGTTCATTTGGCCCTATTGCCGAGCGGAGGAACATATACGATGGATAATCCGGAGGCAGCTGAGGCAGCTATAGCGATAAACCCTCAAGTTGTAATTCCGATGCACAGATGGGACACTGATCCTGAAGAATTCAGGAGAAAAGTTGAAGCATCCTCAAAGATTAAGGTTGTTCTGCTCAAGCCCGGTGAAAAATACGAAACATAAGCATAAAGGAGAAGAAAATTTATCCCGCAAATAGAAGGGTTAGATGCTCTTAGGAATGAGTACGCCAACAGATGAAATAAAATTCTTTAGTGAAAAAACTGGAAAATTCTATAGGCTTGTTAAAACTGGCTCTTGGCCATATCTTGAGGTGTCCGGTGTACGCATGCATAGGGCTGATGCTGTAGATCCCAAAACCGACGCCCTTCTGAAGATTAAGGCCCTTGGGAAAATCTACGGTGTTATCCTTGACTGCTGCACAGGTTTAGGCTATACAGCCATCCTAGCAGCTAAAATGAAAGAGGTTAGGAAGGTTATAACCATCGAGAAAGATGAGAACGTGATTCTGATAGCCAGGCAGAACCCGTTTTCAAGAGACCTTTTTGAAAATGAAAAGATTGAGCTGATAATCGGGGATGCATTCTGGGAGGTGCAGAAATTTGAGGATAAACACTTCAACTTCATCATTCATGATCCGCCAAGAATAAGCATTGCTCCGGAACTTTATTCGCTGGAATTTTACAGGCAGCTTTTCAGGGTTCTTAAAGATAATGGAAGGCTTCTGCATTATGTTGGCAGGCCGGGGGTAAGGCAGGGGAAAAACTATTTGAAGGGGATAATTGAACGCTTGAGGCTTGCAGGCTTCGCTAGGATTAGAAAAATCGAGTGTGCCCTAAGCTTGGTGGTGGAGAAATAGTGGCTGAGATGGCTGAGGTAGGATATGGTTAAAGGATTAGGATGCGGCAAATGCGGCTTGAAAGCTTCTGGGCGCTCTCAAACCCTTTTAATGCTTGCTGAACCTACACGCAAGATCAGCAAATCTTTAGGGAAGACCGAGTAAATTCTGCAAGAATCCGACCATTTCTTTTAGTTGCAGTTAAGCTAAACCTATCGTTGGAATTCTAATTCGTGAAGTATCCTGCGGTATAATTCTGGGTCGATTCTAAATCCAACTTTCAAAAGGTCATCCATAATCTGGACTGCTTCATTCTTTGTTATCGCCTTTTGTTTGTAGGCATGGATTATTATGCTGCATGTTCCCATGGGTGTTATACTAAGCATTTTTGGCACTCTTCTTGCCTCTTTGTCATCTGCTATTAGATGTTTTGCGTTTATCTGTTTACATAGCTTGATAGCTTCCTTCTCACCTGAACCAAGCCTTGTATTAGCGTCTAAGAAGCGGTATTCAGCGTCTATTTCTTGCCGTATCCGTTCCTTGATGATCCATGTTCCCACAGCCCCTTCAATGATGTGTGCATCGCTCATGTTCAGCGCCTTTCCCCTAATTACGGCTTCTTCAAAGACTGCTTCTGAAATAAAGATTTTTTCAAAAACACTTCGGATGATGCTCAGCCTGCCAATCTTGCCAGATATATTAGTGGGGTTGAGTTTGAAACCACTGTAAGGGGTTTATCCGCCTTCAAGCGCCTTCAAATCCCCTTCCAAATCCTCAACGCCATACTAATGTGCAACTTTCCTCTGCGCCAGCACATCGATCATTTCCCAAACTGAGATTCCAGCGATTTCAGCAGCTCTTGAAATCGTAACACTCCCATCCCTGTATAATTCCACAGCCTTCCTGATCACAGCCTTCCTGATCTTCCACTCTCGAGTGTAATGATCTAAAGCCCTCTCCAAAATAGTTGACTTATCAACCTTCTCTTCTCTGGCTATCTCCTCCAAAAGCCTAACCTTTTCTCTAGGCAACCTAGCCGACACAACCTCGGACAAAGAACTGCGTCTCCGTATACAATTTAAAACAACATATACAAATTTAAACCTTGCCAAAAGGCTCGGCAACTCCCCTAGGATGAAAGCCTAACTCTCTCGTCGAATGGAAGTACATTCTGCTTCTCAGCAATTTGGCTCTATTTGGCTAATTAAACAAAGGTTTAAGATGATGTTAAGGATTAATTTACTGTGAGCGGATATGAATATATTTATCCTTGGTCCGGCTGGTTCAGGTAAAAGCTTGTTGGCGAAGAATTTCTCATCATACTTAACTAGCGAAGGTTATCTGGTTAGGCTTGTTAATCTAGATCCGGGTGCTCTTGATCCGGGCTATGAGCCGGATTTCGATATTAGGTCTAATTTTACGGTTGAGAGCATAATGCGTGAGGAGAATCTGGGTCCTAATGGGGCTATTCTTGAAGCCATGAATCGGCTTGCCAGGATGACTGTTCCTAAATTTGAGGGTTCAGATTATGTGATATTTGATACTCCAGGTCAGCTGGAGCCGTTTCTCTTTAGAGAAGCTGGCAGAATAATAGTTAGCGGGTTTCCGGATAGATGCTGCCTTTTTATCGGGGATCTTCCCGCATTAAAAGGGAATCTTCTAAGCTTCTATTTTTATGCTTTAACAGCATACTGCGCTCTCGAGACCGAAACTATAGCGGTTCTAAATAAAGCGGACCTTCTTGATCACGAAGAAATAATTGGCATTAAGGAAGCCCTGAATGATCCGGTGAAGATTCACGCCAGAAAACCATCGAATCTGAGGGAGGAGATGGACATGGAGCTCCTAAAGGTGTTGAGCTTCTTCTTCCCGCCTAAGAGGGTTCCGCTGATATCGGCTAAAACCGGATTTGGGTTTGATGAGCTCTTAACAATACTTTATGAGGTTAAATGCGCCTGCGGAGATTTAACGTAAAAGCAATAAAATATTGAAGTTTGCTGGGAAAGGAAAAATAATAAAAATGTTATTTGCCATCTTAACATTTTTAGGGTGAAAGGTGTTGGATAAGCTGGGCGTTGGTTTTATAGGTTCAGGTTTCGTTGCGAGGTTTCACACGTTATCTTGGACCGGCATAAGGAACGCTGAGATAGCGGCCATATATAACGTTAGGGAGGGAAGCGCCCGCCAGCTATCTAGGCTTGCGGAGTCCTTGGGCGTTGGTAAGCCGAAGGTTTACACGGATCTAAGGGAGATGCTCTCCGACCCCTCGGTTAATGCTGTTTGGATAGTTAACCCAAACTTTATGAGGCTTGAGGTTGTAAGGGCGATCGCTGAGGAGGCTTCGCAGGGCAAAACAAATATTGTTGGGGTGTGCTGCGAAAAGCCGCTCGCAAGGACTGTTGATGAGGCTGAGGAAATGGTTAGGTTGATTGAGAAGACCGGGCTTCTGCACGGTTACCTTGAGGATCAGGTTTTCGCCCCATCCGTTACCAGGGCGAGGGAAGCCGTATGGAAGTACGGCGCCAAATATTCTGGGAGACCATATTTAGCCAGGGCTGCCGAGGAGCACGGTGGACCCCACTCAGCGTGGTTCTGGAACCCGCAGCTTTCCGGCGGCGGTGTCCTATTAGACATGACATGCCACAGCTTAGAGGCAAGCAGGTATATGCTCATAAATCCTGACAAGCCTAAGGATTCCCTAAAACCCCTGGTTGTCCAGTCGACGATTGCATCGCTTAAGTGGACTAGGGAGCCCTACTTGTCTAAGGTTAAAAGGGACTTCGGTGTGGATTACGGGCGGACGCCGGCTGAAGATTACGCCTTAACGCTTGTGGTTTACGAGGATGAGGATGGCAGCCTAGTTCTGTCGGAGGCTAGGACATCGTGGAGCTTCGTGGGCCCTGGCTTAAGGCTCACCTTTGAGGTTTTAGGTCCGGAGTACTCGGTTACAATAAATAGTTTGCAGCAGGAGCTAAGCGTCTTCTTCAGTAGGAACATTAAGGCGCCGCCGACGGAGGAGTTTGTTGAGAAGCAGGCGGCTGAGCAGGGGCTTATGCCCATGATACCGAATGAGGCGATAACCTATGGTTATCAGGATGAGAACAGATATATGGTTGACTGCTTCCTCAAGGGTGCGCAGCCTGAGGAGAATTGGAGGGACGGTCTGCTGGTGACGCAGCTCATGATGGCGGCCTACATGTCGGCTGAGAAGGGAAGGAGGATAAAGTTTAATCCGTGGGCTTTAAGGGGCTATAAGCCTAAGGTTCATTTGGGCGAGTGGGAGCCGAAATCTATAGTGGAAGCTGAGTAGCGCGCTGTTGCCATAAATTCAGCCGCACGTTTGACCCTCACTCGATAAGTGGAAGAATATCCTCAGTTATGTAGTCTATATAATCCTCTATTGGGCTTTTGCTGAAGAGGGTTACCACGCAGTTTCTTGTGACCCCGATGACCATACCTCTTTTCTGAACCTCAAAGACAACATACCAGATTTTTCCATGCTTAAGATAATCCTGATAGAGGCTTGTGTCTGCGAGGTCTGAGCCGGCTAGACAGAGCTTCTCAACGCCCGGTATGTCGACGTTGTCAAACCATATTAGTTTTGTCGCTTGCGGGTTCGACTCATGCAAATTTTTGAGCTTCTCATGAGGTATCTCAACTTCAAGTATGACGTTGGGTTTTATGAATAGAACCCTGCTCAGTTTGTTCGCGACGTAGTTTGTCAGCAGCTTCTTTATGCCCCGCGCTGTTGAGGGCGCCAAAACTATTAGGAAGAATCTATCGTTAAATCTCCGTATCCAGAATGGCGATTCCTCAGTCACAGGCATCTCAGATATTCTACGCCTGTAGGGGCGGCTGCGGATAAAGTCTCTGCTGAACACTCCGGAGATTGAGTTCTCATCCATTTTAAGATCTAAAACTTCCGCAACTAAACTTACTGTTTCACCAGTAACCGTCGTGTAAGGTTCCTCCTCGCGGAAATGCTTAAGCTTTTGGGCTGCGAAACCCATATTGACCTCCTCTTTTATCTCGAATATTTTAGCTGGCAGAACCAAGCTTGACACCACCACGGTAGCGCATTAAGCTATTTTCCGCCTTTTCTTTTCATGTCGCTCCTTATTAGGTTTGGGTTCTTCTAAATAGATTTTAAGTTAAGAATCATTACTTAAGCCTTATTTACATGCGGCAATTAAATCTATTTCAGCAGAGTTGTGGAGGTTAAATTTATGTCTAAAAGCAAGAAGGCTCTGGGGCAAGGTAGATTCCTTTCTAGGGCGGTTGTCTTCGGAGATTTGCTGTTTGTTTCAGGCATAGGTCCTCATGATCCGGAAACCGGAAAGGTTGTTGAGGGCGGGATAAGGGAGCAGACGCGGAGGGTTATGGAGTCCATGAAGGCTATACTTGAGGAGGCTGGAAGCAGCCTGGAGAACGTTTTGAAATGCACCGTCTTCCTAACCGACATGAACAATTATGATGAGATGAATGAGGTTTATGGTTCATACTTTAAGGTTCCGCCGGCCAGAACATGCGTCCAAGTTTCGAAGCTTCCTAGGCCTAGAGAGAATGTTCTTGTGGAGATCGACGCTATTGCCTATAAGCCAAGTTAAGGGTTTCTGAGCGCATCAGGCTGGGGCTGAAATGAGCGTCTATGACGCTTTAGGGGTTAAGCGGGTCATTAACGCTATGGGGACGTACACCTTCTTAGGCGGCTCCATAATATTGCCTGAAGCTGTTGAAGCGATGCGTGAGGCCGCTAAGGCCTTCGTCAACATGGAGGATCTTCAGAGGAGGGCTGGTGAAATTATAGCTGAAATAACCGGCGCTGAAGCTGCCTATGTTACCTCTGGGGCTGCGGCCGCCTTAGTCTTGGCTGTTGCGGCGTGCATGACTGGTGATGACCCGGAGAAGATGGCTAAAATACCCTATGTTGAGGGCTTTAGGAATGAGGTTATTCTGCCCGCTATGCATGATAATCCCTACTGCCGTAATCTCGCTATTCCATGCGCAAAAATAGTTAAGGTGGGATCTGAGGAGGGTTTTTCCCCGGAAGATATCGAGGGGGCTATCACTGAGAAAACGGTGGCCATAGCCTTCATGTTCTTCACCTCGAAGAGGGGGTGCGATCTGGAAGCGTTGAGAGAGGTCGTTAAGGTTGGAAGGAAGCATAATATACCCGTCATTGTGGACGCCGCAGCTGAGCTGCCTCCGATTGAGAATCTGCGTGAGATAGTGGCGGCTGGAGCTGACCTCGTTGCCTTCAGCGGTGGGAAGGATATACGCGGGCCGAATGACACGGGCTTCATAGCGGGTAGAGCTGACCTCATAAGGGCGGTTGCCGCTCACGGCTGCCCTCATCATTACATGGGTAGGCCGATGAAGGTGAGTAAGGAGGATATAGTTGGACTCATTGTGGCTTTGAGGCATTATACCCACGAGGCTGTTGAGGCTAGAAAGCGCAGGTGGGAGGAGATCGTTCAGTTTTTCATTAGGGAGCTCTCCGGTGAAAACGTTAGGGTTGAGAGGCTGATGCCTGATCCGTCTAGGCATGAGTATTCGGCTCAGGGTTGGCCCAGGGCGAAGATAATCTTGAATTGGGGCCATCTAGGTTTATCCGCTAGGGACCTTCATAGGCTTCTTTTAGAGGGGGATCCGCCCATATATACGCTTCTCGATGAGGACGGTGTGATTGTGAATCCTCAATGTCTCCAGGATGGGGAGTGGGAGACGATAGCGTGTAGGATAAGGGAGATTTTGAAGATGGCTTAAATGCTAGACGAAGGGTTCTGCCCGTTTTGGAGGATTTGGGATGAGCGGCTACGATATTGTTATAAAAAACGGTTTGGTCATGGATCCATCTCAGGGAATAAATGAGGTGATGGATGTTGCCGTATTAGACGGTGTGATCGCTGATCTGCGGAGGGGAATAAACGCCTCCGGTTCGAGGCGCGTGATCGATGCTTCGGGTGCGGTAGTTACGCCTGGACTGATTGATCTTCATGTTCACTGCTGCTATGGGATCGCTTATCTCGCGGTTAATCCCGATATGGCCTGTCTGGCTAAGGGCAGCACCACGGTTCTGGATGCGGGTTCAACCGGTGAGTTGAATTTCATGGGTTTTAGGAGGTATGTGATTGGGAATGTTAAAACCAGGGTTTACGCCCTATTGAATATTGAGTCTCAGGGCATGATAGAGTTTTCCCGTCCTAATCAAAGGTGGGCTGGTCTGATCGCTGGTCGTGATGATATGTTCATCAATGTTGATGGAACCGTGGATGTGGCTAGGCGGAATCGGGATGTTGTTTTGGGAATAAAGTGGGCCCATCATGGGATTGAGGGGGTTAAGTTGGCTAGGGAGGCTGCGGACAGGGCCGGCTGCCTTCTGATGGTTGAGAATCATCTTCAGCCTGAGACTCTGAAATATCTGAGGAAGGGCGATGTGGTGACGCATCTCTATCATGGTTTACGTGTTGAGCAGCATGATGGGCTGCTGGATGAGAAGGGGCGTGTTCAACCTGAATTTTTTGACGCTGTAAAGCGCGGTGTGATTTTAGACGTCGGCCATGGAGCAGCCAGCTTCAGATGGTCCGTCGCCGAGAAGGGTTTAGAGCAGGGAGTAAAGCCGGATACGATAAGCACCGACCTTCACTGTGGGAGCTATGAGGGTCCGGTTTACGATCTGCCCACAACAATGTCGAAATTTCTATATTTGGGCTTATCCCTTGAGGAAGTTGTGAGGGCGGTGACGGCTAAGCCGGCTGAGGTTCTAGGTCGGGAAAACCTTATTGGGACCCTGAAGCCTGGAGCATGCGGTGACATCGCCATATTGAGGCTTGAGGAGGGAAGTTTCCCGCTTGCGGATGCAGCTGGGGAACGGAGGATCTGTAAGCGAAAATTAAGCGTTATAAAAGTCATTAAGGATGGGGAAATCGTCCTAACCTCTCCATATTGATGCTTGAAAAATGCTTAAAAATGGGAAGCTGCAGAATTAAAGCCTTTTTAATGCTGATTATCCGCCGGCGACTGGCGGTAAAAAGACCACGGTGTCGCCGTCTTTCAGCTGCGTCTCTAAACCTTTTAAGACATTTATGTTTTTTCCATTCACAAGCATTGTTAATCCGTAGTCTGTTGCGCCCCGCCTTCTAGATAAGACCTCCATTTTCTCCCTGAATCCCGCTTTTACCTCAGCCATCTTTGAGATTAAGTCGGCGACTTTAGCCCCTTCCCCTAGCTCAATGGTTAATTTGCTGCCGCCCAGAAAATCTATCAGGTCCCCGAAAACCCTTACTTCTATCTTCATGAGGGCGCCACCGTAAAAATAAAAAATGGTGGATTTTTCGCGCGCCTACTTTCTCAGTTTTTCCAGGGCTTTATCAACATCTTCAAGTCCCAGCTTCCTAAGTTCTTCGGTTTCCGGAATCCCCTTTTCGTCCCAGCCGATTGCTTTGTAATATTGCTTCCTCATCTCCTCGAAGGTTTTTCTATCCGTGGTTTTACCTTTGAAGGGGCCTGAGGGGAGCGGCTCATAGAATCTTGGGGGGTTGTCATCGTGCAGCGTTGGATCCCAGAATATGTCCGGTCCTCCAAGGAGGAGTGCTGCCCTTTGAATCTGGATTATTCTTCGTCCTAGAACCCTGTTCCATTCGTCCTGCGTGGTTTCCCATCCTGTGACCGCCCTATAGAGGTCCCATATGAGTTCATGGGAGCAGAAGCTGCATATCACCGCTGAGTCATGGAAGACCATTCCCATGTCGTTATATGCGTCGTAGACTCCCGAGGTGTGGTCTCCGCATTGGGCTGAGCATGCGTATCCAATTGGGTTATAGTCCAATCCGCTTCTTGTTCCATGGGCGCCTACCTCAACGCCTTTAACGTGCACAGCGTATTTTGTGGCGTCCACACCCTTCATTTCAGATATTTTGAGAGCCGCCCTATATGTTCCCTCGGCAAGTATGTCGCATATACCCTCACGCTTAACTATTTTCCTCGCGAGCTTCTCGAATGCTTCTACATCTCCCCACTTCAGCTCGAAGCCTAGGTCCTCCTTGGTGAGTATCCCCCTCTCGTATAGTTCAGCTGCGAAGGCAAGCGTGTTGCCTCCGTTTATGCCGGATAAGCCCAAGTAGTCCATTAGCGCCGAGAGGTATATGCATTTGTCCGGGTCAAATATTCCCAGGTTCGGTCCGAGGTAGGCTTGCATCTCGTAATCAGGGTCATCCGTGATCGCTCCCTTATACGGCCCGGCTTTAATAACGGATATTTTCATGCAGCAGACTGAGCAGTTGAAGTCTCCCCAGTATCTTTTAACCCAGTATCTTAAGTCGAATTTAGGCCCGCCGAATCTTTCCTCATTATGCCATTCCTCCTGCCAGTTTCTAATAGGCTCGGAGCTTTGCCTCGCGCCGACTTCATATCCGCCGTAGCCTGTTCCCCAGCGCCTCATCCTATCCCTTTCAATAAGCCTCCTATCGATCTCCCTCAGCAGGATCTTCACGGTTTCGGGGTTAGCCGCGCTTGGCAGGGGCTTGGTTCCCTTGGCAACTATAGCCTTAAGGTTCTTTGAGCCCATGACTGCGCCGTATCCGCCGTATCCGGCGGCGTGGCTGATCTTCTGCAGCACAGCGGCCGTCCTAACCCTGCTCTCGCCGGCTGGGCCGCAATATATCATGGATGGCTCCTTAATTTTTCCCACATTGGGTTTCCTCTCACTGAGCAGATCGCGGGTTTCCTTCACTAGGATCCTTATCGTTTCTATGGCCTCCTTACCCCATACGTGATCGGCGCTTCTAATTTCAGCATGATCATCCGTTACGAGGATGTAGACCGGCTTCTCAGCTTTGCCCGTAACTATTACCCCGTCGTAGCCGGCGCATTTAAGATCCACAGGGAACTCCCCACTCAACGTTGACCCAATAATGCCGTTGCATTGCGGACTCTTGCCCGATATGCACATTCTGGCGCCTGGGTTTATGCCCGTTAACGGTCCGGTTAGGGCTAGGAAAATGTTCTCCGGCCCAAGCGGATCAACGGTTTCCCATCTTTGTCCAAGCCTGTCCCAAAGGATTTTTGAGGCTAAGCCTCTGCCTCCAACGTAGTTCTTCAGTATCTCATCGCTGAAGACCGTGTCCTTTATGCTCCCTGAGGACAGGTCAACTTCAAGGAATTTACCTGCATATCCTCTCGGCATCTAGATCATCTCCTCGGATCTTTCTCCATAAAGGTTTACTGCAACATCCTCTGTGAGCTCCTCAGGCGGTCTGGCGAAGAGCTTCCTGTTTATGCTCCCCCAGCCGACTTTTTCCTCCCTAACGGTCCAGAGGGCGTTAAATTTGGCCTCTTGGCATACCTTGGCGCATTGCGGTTCTCCGCCGCAAAGGTCGCATATCGTTGCCTTCCCATCCTTAGGGTGGAGGAACGGTATGTTTCCAGGGCACTTATGTATGCATACCCCGCAGCCGGTGCATTTATCCCTGTCGACCAGAACAGCGCCTGTCGCATCATCCACTGAGAGCGCTCCAACTGGGCATGATTCAACGCATGGATAATCGTGGCATTGAGCGCATAGATGCGGGATCTCAACGCCCGGCACAAGCATAAAGACTTTTATTCTTGATGCCTCAGGCCATATCCATCCCTCATGCGATAGGGAGCAGGCGACCTCGCATCTTCTGCATCCACTGCATTTCAAGTAGTCTCTGACGATCCATACTATTCTTTTTCCCCTCTCCATAATTGGTGTTCGCCTCAAAAAGAAACTATTTAAAGCATCAATTAATTATTTAAGGATATTGCCCTTCTTAAGCGGCATGTCTAATCTTTAAACGCAAGATAGGCAAGTATTACTGTACCAATTAAAATTAGCGTTATTGCCAGGTCGCGCCAGAACCAGATTGGCGCCTCAAAAATGTAAAACGGTGAGGGAAAACCTTTATCCCAGCCTCCTGGAACCATGTTTCTCAGCGGGCGGACAACGGCTTCCCACATCACCCAGCATCCCAAAATATTCAGCGCTATTGATAATATGCAAAACAGCTTTCCCCATTTCATCTTCAGCCCCCTCAGCCCGCTTCATGCTGTTTAAGCGCATCCAGCTCTCTCTAAAAGGGGTCTCCGCTGGCAAAACCGAAGCTTGCGGCGGGCAGGCATCCAGATCGCTGCCTAATATCTTCAACAGGCGCATATAAAATTCCGCCTCGCTCTTCAACAATTTAATCCCGCATGTTTGTTTATTTCTTCATTGAAGGTTGCACTTATATTTTTTATAGTTATCTCCACATCGAGCTTTCTCACATGTCGCATCTTACCATGCGTGCGCCCAATTACGCAGCGACCGCATATCCGCTGAAGCCCCTCATATAGGCGGAGCCGCGCCGTACAGGGGATGTTTTATGGAATCTTCATCCCAGCTCTCTACGCATCCGCCCCAACAATCCGGCGCACTCTACCTACCGCCTATGCGGTTCAACATTGCAATATTGCAATTTTATGGCTGTTTTCCCTCCTAAAGTTGATACCCCCTCTATATTTTTTTACAACGTCCAGACGGAGCAAACTTTAACTGCAAACTTCAAATTTGCAACGGTTTCAATCCCTGTTTTTGCAGATCTGCAATTTTTTATCTCTTTTTCGCTCCAATAATGATCCCGTTAACTGTCCCCGCCGGACCTTTATGGGGAGGAATCAGCGGTTGAAGCATACGCATATAACATGCTGATGAACCTGTGGGGAAGGTGAAAAGGAAGCCGTGAAGCAAGATTGTCGGTAATATTTATTTTCAGTATGACGGTTTCTTAAACATATATAAGGGTGATTGCATATTATTATTTTCTTGGGGAAAAACGTGCCTAAGCATCCGTTCGCTGACAGAAGCGGTGTAAGCGCTTTTATCGCGTCGGTTATCCTAGTGTCCATACTGATCCTCATCGGGGTAGCGATCGCATACTGGCTGAGCGGCGCAGCGGGATCATACTCAAAAGAAGAGATAAGATTAGTTGACGTGTACGCGGAGAGCGCAGACGGCGGATGGAGGATAGTGATACAGGTGAAGAATACGGGTTCAGCCGACGTAGCGATAAAGAACATCCTGCTAAATCAGGAGCCTTGCGCCAATTACGCCGGCGACCCATGGAGGCTAACCCTTGAGGCAGACGGCTACCCAGTGGTGGACTTAAGCAAAATTAACATAGTTTTGAAGGCTGGTGAGGAGAAAAATTTAGTCATAACCGTTAAGTCCGCTGCACCCTTCACTAGCGGCGTGATCCTTAAGGTCGGGTTGCGCTCCAGCGGCGGCGAATATTCGAAGGAGATAAAGCTGTAATAAATGGCTTTCGGGGAATTGGCTTCGGCATCCGTATTTTTGCTAAGCGTTATAATTAAATATTGTAAATATATATTTTAATGTAATTAAATATTTATATTTGTGATTACATATCGCATATTGACGCCGGGATTATGTATGAGCATATACGCCGATAATAAGGGCATAAGCCCGATCGTCGCAACAATACTCATGGTGGCCGCAACAGTTGTCTCCGCGGTTGCGATAGCGTATTGGATGGGAGGCGTAGCAGGGCTATACACAAGATATGAAAAAATAGAGATAGTTAACGCCCATGCGGCAAGCGGCCCCCTCAGCAGCGGCGGGGAGGGATGGACCATAACCATATCATTAAAAAATGTGGGTTCAGCTGACACTTCAATAGAGGGCGTCCTATTAAATGGTAAACCATTCAGCCACTACGCCTATGGAGGAGGCTCATCCGTCACCGTTAAAGCGGGCGGTGAACCGTTCGACCCCGATAAGGGAGTCCCCGTGAATGTTGGGCATACCCTAGAGTTCACAATTGAGATACCGAAATGTGACGGTGATCCCAGCTGGCCCTTCACTCCCGGCGTCACCATTGAGGTTCGGCTGCGCTCCTCAGCCGGCCAAGAATACATTAAGACTTTGGCTATATCCTAGCATCGCAGGCTATTTTAGGCGTGTAGGGCGCCCTGTGAAAGGCGCCATCTATTTAAATTTTCAGATTTTTCGTTAAGTATCATAATTAAATATTTTAGAATAATTAAATATTTATATCAGTAATTGCACATTTATCCTATTGTTGAAGGGATATGCATGAGCAGACGTCTATGCGCAAATAAGCGGGGTATAAGCCCTGTTGTCGCAACAGTGATCCTGGTAGCCGTAACAATCGTCGTCGCAGTGGCAGTCGCATACTGGATGGGAGGCATAGCGGGACTATACACAAGATACGAAAAACTGGAGATAACCAGCATATACGCAGGGGCAACAACGGATGGATGGAATATAACTGTGCATGTGAAGAATACGGGTTCAGCCGACGCAACAATAGACAACGTCCTGTTAAACGGTAAACCATACAATACTTTGAGTGCTAATCTTTCGATCTCTCCTCCGATTCCTCTTACTGTGGGCTCAAACGCTACGATAGTAATAAGTATTCCTAACAGAGGACCCTTTGCTTCCGGCGTCAGCGTTGAGGTTCGGCTGCATTCTGCCGGAGGCCAGGAATACCCGAAAACCGTTACACTACCATAAAGAGCAGAGAGCGGATCTCAGGCTTAATTCCCCAACTCCCATTTTTTATTTTTTCCCGAAAATTTTTAAGCTTATAAAAAAGGGATGAAGACCCGGAACTTTCCTGCTGAGTCGCTAAATTCTCTAGAATAATGTGCTTGGCAACTGCTCTCGCG
>CALKGV010000025.1 GCA_938091805.1 uncultured archaeon
TTTTTGGATCCAATCACTTATCGCATTCTCTTCTTTTTCAGAGTCATTGAATCATTTTCTATTGTATGGAATTTTGAGATGAGTTCAAAGTGTAAGATTATGCAATTTAACGTATTAAACTTGTTTAAAAATATTGAAGAATCAATTTTTTCTGAAAATGTTTTAAGTCTCCCTAATATCTAAAATTTTTGATAGATAAATTTAAATTTCTAGTTAAAATTACAATTAGTGGTTTTATCCGTGGGCGAGCTGGCATATTAAAGCATTATCGGGTGGCTGAAATCTTGAAGTATGTTCGGAAGAGAGATGGCAGATTAGAACCGTTCGATCAGGAGCGTATAACCAACGCCATATGGAAGGCAGCTAACGCCGTCGGCGAAAGAGATAGGGACCTTGCTAAACGCTTAAGCGATCAAGTGGTTGAAGTGTTAAGGAAACGCTTCGGCGAAGATGGGGTGCCTACAGTTGAGGAGATCCAGGATGTCGTTGAGAATATTCTCATTAAAAATGGACGCGCAAGAATGGCGAAGGCCTACATATTATATCGAAAGCAGCATCAAGATTTAAGAGAGCTCGCTGAAATCCTCGGTTCCTCAGAGCTCGTAGAGCAGTATCTCAATCTGGACGACTGGTATGTTCGTGAAAACTCGAATATGAGCTTCTCACTTCAAGGGTTAAACAATTACTTGACAACTAAGGTTATTGAGCGTTACTGGGTCAACAGGATATATCCTCCTAATATCGGCGGGGCTCACTACTCAGGTGACGTACATATTCATGACCTGGGCGTTTTGGGACCATACTGCGTGGGATGGGATTTAAGGGAGCTCCTACTCTCAGGTTTCGGAGGGGTTTATGGGAAGGTTGAAAGCAAGCCTCCTAGGCACTTCAGAACAGCTTTAGGGCAGGTGGTGAACTTCTTCTATACCCTGCAGGGTGAAGCCGCTGGGGCTCAGGCTTTCAGCAATGTTGACACCCTGCTGGCTCCATTCATACGTTATGACGACTTAGACTATAGGGAGGTTAAGCAAGCGATTCAAGAATTCATATTTAACATTAATGTCCCAACGAGAGTTGGTTTTCAGACTCCCTTCACCAATGTGACTCTTGATCTTAAAGTGCCAGGTTTCATGGAGGATGAGCCGATAGTTTACGGAGGTAAAGTTGTCGATGATGCCTATGGCGATATGCAAGAGGAGCTAGACATGTTTAACATGGCCTTCGCCGAGGTTATGTCTGAGGGCGATGCGAGGGGAAGAATATTCACATTTCCAATACCGACATATAATATAACAAAGGACTTTGACTGGGATTCGCCGGTTTCGCAAAAAATATTTGAGGTGACCGCCAAATACGGCGTGCCATACTTCTCTAACTTCGTAAATAGCGATATGAAGCCGGAGGATGTACGCTCAATGTGCTGCCGCTTAAGAATAGACAATAGAGAGCTGCGTAAACGCGGAGGAGGATTTTTCGGCGCTAACCCGCTCACGGGCTCGATAGGGGTTGTTACAATAAACCTCCCAAGAATAGGTTATTTGGCGAAAGACGAGGATAGATTCTTCGAAAGACTATGTGAACTTATGGATCTTGCTAGGGACAGCCTGGAAATAAAACGTAAGGTTCTGGAAAGATTCACTGAGAGGGGGCTCTATCCATACTCAAAGTATTATCTTCGCTTCGTGAAGGAATCCTATGGCAAATACTGGAAGAATCACTTTTCAACAATCGGCATAATTGGCATGAATGAGGCCTTACTAAACATGTTTGGATATGGAATCGCAACCGAGGAGGGATTGAAGTTCGCCATAAAAACGTTGAGGTTCATGCGTGAAAGGCTCCTGGAATACCAAGAGGAAACTGAAAACCTATATAACCTAGAGGCTACGCCCGCTGAGGGTGCCTCCTACAGGCTTGCTAGGATAGACAAGAGGAAATATCCTGATATAATAGTTGCCAATGAGAAGTATTTGTCTCAGGGTGCGGAACCATTTTACACAAACTCAACCCATCTACCAGTGGATTACACAGGTGACCTCTTCGAAGCTCTAGAGCATCAAGATAATCTCCAACCGCTATATACTGGCGGAACAGTTTTCCACATCTACATTGGAGAGAAACTGTATTCATGGAGCGCAGCAGCAACCTTAGTTAAGAAGGTAGCATATAGCTATCATATACCATACTTTACATTAACACCGACGTTCAGCATATGCCCAACGCATGGATATATCAGTGGCGAAAACAAGACATGCCCCACCTGCGGGGCTAAATGTGAGGTTTACTCGAGGGTTGTCGGCTACTTCAGGCCTGTAGATCAATGGAATGATGGTAAGCAATCTG
The DNA here is from genome assembly GCA_938091805.1 of uncultured archaeon. Lineage (GTDB taxonomy): Archaea > Thermoproteota > Bathyarchaeia > Bathyarchaeales > DTEX01 > DTEX01. The sequence goes on from CALKGV010000025.1 coordinate 2,344, forward strand.
AGTTTAGGATAAGGCGGACATTTGATAGAGCGGTACTGCTCACGGCCCCAGCAACCTCCTAAAATAACAAGCAGCAAGGCTAAGCCATGAAGTTCAGCGGACTGCAGAAAACAAGCCTAATAGATTTCCCAGGCAAAATCTCCAGCGTGCTCTTTACACCAGGATGCAATCTACGTTGTCCATTCTGCCAAAACTGGAGAATAGTTATGGATCAGCAGGGCCCCTTTCTCTCTGAAGATGATGCTCTCACCATACTTGAATCCAGAAAGAAGTTTATAGACGCCGTTGTTGTAACTGGCGGGGAACCATTAATCCATGAGGATGCCCCGCTCTTCCTTAGGAAGCTTAAGGACAGAGGCTTCTCGGTTAAGCTTGATACGAATGGATTCTTCCCGCAGAGATTAAAGAGATCTTTGGACTACGTTGATTATGTAGCGGTCGATGTCAAAACATCGCTTGAAAAATATCCTATGCTTGGGGCGAAAGAAACGGAGATAGGGAATCTGCTTGAAACCATCAGAATGCTTAAGGGCTCCACGGTTGATTACGAGTTTAGAAACACTATTGTACCAATCATAGTTGAAGAGGGTGATATAGTGAAGATCGGCGAGCTTGTTAAGGGAGCTAAGCGTTTCGCCTTTCAACAGTTCATTCCGGAGAGCGCTTTAGATGAAAGGTTTAGGGAAATAAAGCCCTATGAACCGAAAATAATAGAGCGCTTTTCAGAGATAATGAAGAAATATGTGAAGGAAGTCATCTTTAGAACTTGAGATGTCGACACTTTTTATCCTGAAATGTTTTCGCCCAGCAGGTACCGGTGTATTCCATAGGCGGCTTTTTTCCCACCGGCCATGGCGGATATGACTGTCGCATTACCGGTTACTATGTCTCCGGCCGCAAAAACCCCCTCATCGTTGTTTCATATGTCTCCGGGTTCACAACTATTATTTCATGCTGCGTAATTTTTATCTGATCTTCGCCTCGAACTGCAAGCGGCTTTGCCCTTTGCCCTATGGCTACAATAACGGTGTCCACATCGATGGTGAATTCCGTATTCTTTAATGGTACAGGTCTTCTTCTACCGGATTCGTCGGGTTCGCTAAGCCCCATCCTTACGCACTCAACCTTCCTGACGGAGCCTTTTTCATCCCCGATGAAACGTGTTGGCGTTGCCAAGAAAATGAATTTGACGCCTTCCTCCTTAGCATTTATGATCTCCTCGCGTCTAGCAGGCATGAGGTCCTCGGTTCTGCGGTATATAACTGTTACATCCCCCCAAGCCTAAGGGCTGATCTGGCAGCATCCATAGCGACGTTTCCGCCGCCTATGACGGCAACTTTACTGCCAACCTTAACCGGCGTGTCATATTCTGGAAACATGTAAGCCTTCATTAAATTAACTCTTATCAGAAACTCGTTTGCGGAGTATATGCCGACCAAGTTTTCACCCGGTATGCCAAGGAAGTCCGGTAGGCCGGCGCCTGAACCTATAAAAACAGCGTCGCTCTTATTTAAGAATTTTGTGGCTGGTCTTATGGGGTGGTTGTTTCGGGGCTGAGGCGTCTTCTTATAATCTCTGAGAAGGCCGAGAAAATAAGGGCTGTTTTCAGGACCTCTGTGAGGGCTTCTACGGACCCCATCGCCCTGGATCGCCTGCAGGCCCTGAAGGTCCTTAAGCTCCTCCTTCTCTCCTCGTCGGCGGCGAACCTTTCAAGGGCGCCTATATTTATCGGGTTGCCTCTCAAGCCTAGAACGCATTTACCCATGCACTGATCTTCTTGTGGGCAGACTCTGCCACTTATGGCTGGCAAACTGTTCTTTTCCCGGATCACCCTTATAGCTTCCTCATAGTTCCCTTCACGAATATGCCTTATGAACCCTGTATATCTACGCCTACTGGACAGCCCTCAACGCATTTCGGGGCTTTACATTGTAGGCATCTTTCAGCCTCGGCCACCGCCTGCTCTTCACTGTAGCCTAACGCAACCTCCCTAAAGCATTTCACGGCTCCTCAACGCTTAATTTTGGCATAGGCTGCTGCTTAAGCCGTTTGCTCATGGAACTCTTCCTTCATGAGAGTCTAATGGATGATAGAGGATACCATTAAGTTTCTATTTAAAATTTGCTTCTATCCCATAATTTTTCTCCCAGCTATTTTCTCCATGGCTGCTATTGCCGCTTGGGTTCCCTCCTCACCCAGTCCCTCCGCTTCCACAATCCTCAGCATCTGTTGAACTAGGGCTGTTCCAGGCAGCGGAAGCTTTAGTTCAGCCGCGAGCTCTAGGGCTAGGCGTAAATCCTTCTGCTGATGTTTTATCTTGAACCCTGGTTTAAAATCCCTCTCTATCATTTTAGGCCCAAGATTCAGGAGCATCCATGAGCTTGCCGCTCCGGCTGAAACCGCTTCAAGAAGCTTTTTGACGTCTAGCCCCGCTATGGCTCCTAACATTAATCCCTCACAGACGGCCTGAATATTTAATGCGCAGATAACCTGATTGCATAGTTTAGCTGTTTGACCCATGCCCGTTGGACCCATATACGTGATCTTCTTACCCAAGCATTCGAAGATAGGCAGACACTCCTCAAAAACATCTTTCGGCCCCCCAACCATTATCGATAGCGTTGCCTCCCTAGCGCCCCTCTCACCGCCGCTCACAGGCGCATCAAGCATCTTAATCCCCCTCTTAGCAAGTTCACCGGATATCCTGCGGGTTACCAGAGGAGATATCGTGCTCATGTCAATAACTATTAGCCCTGGCTTACCGCCGTGGATCACTCCGTTAGGCCCTAATAGGACATCTTCAACATCAGGCGAATCCGTAACCATCGTTATGACAACATCCGACTTCTCAGCAACCTCTTTAGGTGAGCTGGCACCATAAGCCCCCATAGCAATAAGATCATCCATCTTAGACCTAGTTCTATTCCAAACAGTTAATGGGTAACCTGCCTTCAGGAGATTTAGAGCCATAGGCTTACCCATAATGCCTAAACCGATAAAACCAACCCTCTTCAAGCTCAAACATGTTCCCTCCAAAAATAATATAATGCAGCAAAACCCTTAAAAGTAACGCCCAAAAACTATAAAATAAAAATAGGCTATCAACGCCAAATGCGCGGATGGGCGGGTAGATCAGCCTGGAATGATCGCGGCGTTGGCATCGCCGAGGTCGAGGGTTCAAATCCCTCCCCGTCCACTTTTTAACACTCCCCGTCCACTCCGCTACTTGCGCTTTTTTGGGTTTTATTGTAGACACTATCAATAGAGCAAAATTACAAAATATGCCTAATTCCAATGCATATTTATGATTAATGAAACTATTTTATAGTTATGTTTTCCCTAAATTTATTTGGACGTGTTTGTCATGGATGAAATAGAGTGTTATTTAAAGAGCCCTATTGAACTACTTTGCGAATATTGTATTGATCCACTCGGAATAGATGCACCTAGACCGAGGTTTTCGTGGAAGCTGAGACATCATGAACGCGGGCGCATGCAGTCAGCCTATCAGATATTAGTCGCTTCCTCTGAAGAGAATTTACTCAAAGATTTTGGTGATATGTGGGATAGTGGTAAAGTTGCTTCAAGTCAATCAATAAATGTAGAGTACGCTGGAAAGCCTCTGGAGAGCGGAAAAACCTACTATTGGAAGGTGAGATGGTGGGATGATAAGGAACGCATAAGCTCTTGGAGCAAGATTGCTAAATTCGAAATGGGTCTACTTAGGCCAGAGGACTGGAAAGCTAAGTGGATTGGTGGCGGAAAGATGCTTAGAAAAAGTTTCACGGTGAGAGATAAGGTTAAGCAGGCGAGAGCCTATGTAAGTGGCCTAGGTTATTATGAGTTGAGAATAAACAGCCGAAAAGTTGGCGATCACGTGTTAGATCCGGGGTGGACAGATTATGAGAAAATAATACTCTATGCAACTTATGATATCACGGATTATCTCAAAGGGGGAGAAAATGCTGTTGGCATAATGCTGGGTAATGGCCGATACAACGTTAAGCCCCATAGAATGAATTCCCATAAGCATTATGGAGAGCCTAGAGCAATTCTTCAAATAAGGATAGATTTTACGGATGATAGTCGAGAACTCGTCATTAGTGATGAGAGCTGGAAAGTAAGCGATGGACCAATAATTGACGATGACATTTATGATGGCGAAGTCTATGATGCTAAATTAGAGAAAGATGGTTGGGACTCTCCTGACTACGACGACTCTACATGGAGAAATGCTAAAATCATGGAGCCGCCTGGTGGAAAGCTTGTTTCAGGAGCAATTTTCCCACCGATAAGAACCATTAAAGTGCTTCAACCACTAAGCGTGAGCAATCCAAAGCCTGATGTCTACGTATTTGATTTCGGCCAAAACTTTAGCGGTTGGGTTAGGTTAATTGTTAGTGGTCCAAGGGGAACAAAAGTTAAACTTAGATATGCAGAGATGCTTAATCCAGATGGCACAATAAATACGGCGCCAAATAGGACGGCTAAAGCCGAAGACATATATGTTTTGAGGGGCAATGGAATTGAAGTTTATGAGCCAAGATTCACTTATCATGGCTTTCGATACGTGGAAGTTACGGGTTTCCCAGGTATACCAAGCGTCAATAGCCTACAAGGAATAGTCGTGCATACAGATGTTGAGCAGACTGGTAGCTTCTTATGCTCAAATCAGATAATAAACAGCATTCATAAGAACATATTATGGGGGCAATTAAGCAACTTAATGAGTGTTCCTACAGATTGTCCGCAGAGAGATGAGCGCATGGGATGGATGGGCGACGCGCAGCTTTCAGCCGAAGAGGCGATATATAACTTTAACATGGCAGCATTCTATACAAAGTGGCTCCGTGACATAAGAGTTGCGCAAATCGAGGATGGAAGTGTACCAGATGTTGTTCCGCCATATTGGAGCCTATATCCAGCAGACCCAGCATATGGAGAAGCTTGCATAATTATTCCATGGTACCTGTACGTATATTATGGCGATAGAAGAGTTCTTGAGGAAAACTATGAAAATATGAAGAGATGGGTTAATTTCCTAAGCAGTAAAGCCGAGAATTATATATTGAAGTTTAGTAAGTATGGGGATTGGTGCCCGCCAGGACAAATAAAGTCCCCATACACGCCTGGCGAAGGCGTTTCCACATTATGTTATTATGAATCTACGCTACTATTATCTAGAATTGCGCAAATACTTGGTAAGACGGAAGAGGCCAGCGTGTACGCTGAAATTGCTGGGAGAATTAAAGAGGCGTTTAACAGAGAATATTTAAAGGGAGAATATTATGCGCCATTAAGGGAGGCTTTGGATGCAATTCTGCCAGTCAGTTATAGCCAGACCATTAACATTCTCCCCCTATACTTAAATATTGTTCCAACTGATAAGGAAGAGTTGGTCATAAGGAAATTAATAGACGACATAACAGTTGCTCGCGACTATCATGTTAATTGCGGAATAGTTGGAGTAAAATACCTTTTTGACGTACTAACGAAATATGGATACACAGACATAGCTTACAAAATTATAACGCAGACAACGTATCCAAGCTGGGGATATATGGTTAAAGAGGGCGCAACAACTCTCTGGGAAAGATGGGAATATCTAACAAGCTCAGGAATGAACTCCCACAACCACATAATGCTCGGCAGCATAGATACATGGTTTTATAAGGCTTTAGCGGGCATAAATGCTGACCCATTACATCCGGGCTTTGAAAAGGTAATAATCAAGCCTCATGTTCTTGGCGACCTTACGCATGCCGGCGCCTCCTTAAAAACAATTCGCGGATTAGTGATATCAAAGTGGTGGAGGAAGAGTAACTCAATGGTTTTGGAGGTCGCTATACCCGTCAATAGCAGAGGAGAAGTTTACATCCCATTAATCGGCTTAAAAAATCCCGCAATTAAAGAGAATGGAAAGATCATCTGGAAGAATGAAACTTTCATCCAAGAATCTCCAGAAATAACTTTCATCAGAAAAAATGAAAACTATGTAGTTTTCGAAATCGGATCTGGAAACTATATTTTTCAAGTGGAAGAGCTATCTTAACGGTCTTTTCTTTTGTTTTTATTTGTTTCTCCGAACTCTACTATTAGGCTCTAAAGATTCCTCACTTACATATCTAGGCTTGTAAAGTTTATTGTTGAAGAGAAACTTACCTTATTCTTGTTTTAATGTTGCTGTATTAACATGAAAAGGTTTTGCCAATCTTATGCTGGCTCTGTTACTTTAAGTGGGAGTCCTCCCTCGGATAGTATGGGAGGCGGTTGTTGTGATCTTCCGGGAGGGAGCTCCCATATATTATCCTTTACGGTGTTTATTTGGTTTTTGAAGGTTTGGGTTGCATATGGCTTATCAACGCCGTTTCCTAGGCTTATGGTTCAGCTGGATTAGGAGCAGCATGGCCGCCGAAGCCTTCCTCAGTAGCTTGCTAAGCGGTGTGGGCGGCATCCAGTCTACACCGATGGGGCATCATGGCGCCCTGAAGCATGCGAGGCTTAGGCCTGGAGCATAGGCTCCTCAACGACGGGTATAAAAGCCTAGTTGAGAGGGCCATCCAAGCTGTTAAGGGCAGAACTGAAGCCTTCGACGACAACCATCCATGCAGAAGGAGCGGATGCAACCTAAACCATGTAAAGAACCAGCTCAAATCCTTCAACCTCCACTAACAACCCGAATACCAGAAACTCATAGCCCAACTCAAGGAGGTGATAAGATTAAAGTAACAGAGCCGATTAGAACTTAATGTTAAGTATTTATTGAACTCATCTCCAAACTATTTAAGTCTTTCTTGATTATGTTTTGGTATGGAGTTTCTTGAGCTTAGTGATGGTGAGTGGGAGTTCATTAGGTCTTTGCTTCCTCCTAAGACTAGGGTTGGCAGGCTCTGGGGCTGATGATGGGATGACGATAAACGGCATTCTGTACGTCTTGACTAGTGGATGCAGATGGATGGATATGCCTATTCGCTATGGCTCATATAAGTCTGCTTGGAGGAGGCTTAAGCGATGGCAGGATGAGGGCGTATGGGATAGAGTATTCAGGGCTCCCTCATCTGTGAGGGAGCATGGTAGGGTATGCGTTGATAGCTCCACTGTGGAGGCTAAAAAGGGGGAGAAATGATAGGATATGATGGCTTCAAGCATAGGAAGGGCTCAAAGATGCATGTATGTGTGGATGAAGGCTCTATGCCTCTAAGCATAGCTTTGGGTGCTGGAAATGAGCATGACTCGAAGCGGTTCGATGAGCTATTGGATGGCTTAGAGAAGCCTCCAAAGGAGCTTTACGCTGACTCAGCATATGATACTGAAGCAATAAGGGGTAGGCTATCATCCATGGATGTGGAGGCAAACATACCCGTGAACCCAAGGAATGGTAGGAAGCCCATACAATACGACATCGAAACCTATGGGAAGATGAGGTCTGCAGTTGAGAGATTCTATGGGTGGCTCAAAAGCTTCAGAAGAATAATCGTAAGGTATGAGAGGCTGGCAGCAATATACAAAGCCCTCATAACCATAGCATGCATAACAATACATTTAAGATATGGAATTTAGAGATGAGTTCTAACA
>CALKGV010000026.1 GCA_938091805.1 uncultured archaeon
GAGCGCTGTTGAAAGATTCTTCGCACGGCTAACAGCATTCAGGAGAATAACCATAAGATATGAAAGGCTGGCATCAAACTTCCTAGCATTCATACAAATAGCCTGCATAACCATTTATCTAAGGGTTTTGCAATGAGTTCACTAAAAAAATTTTGAGGGGCTAGATAGCAAAAATCTATGGAATTTTAGGGAGATATATCCAGCAGTCTCTGGTCCGAGTCTGTCCGGCGGCGCGATATATAAACCTCAGAATAAACCGGGTAAATTGAAATGTGCCCTTCATTTTTAGAGGTTCTGTTAGATTGAGATTAGTTATTACAATACGATAGGTACCGATTATGAAAAAATGAACATAAAAAGGCAAAGAGCAGGGCTTAAAATTAATTCCCAATGTTTAAAATGGCTTATCCATCCAAAGCCTTATCGTTTCAACCCAGAAAATAGCGCATGCTATTACGCCGAACGTTATAGCCACAATATTATGTATGCTCCAGCTGTGACCATAAAAGACTAGGTAGAAGATGAGCATCGTTGAGAACCAAATTGAGTAGAAAAGATATCTTGGAATCATGAAGCGCCCTAACCTTGTAAATAGCCTTAATACGCCGATTTTAACCTCCCGCATGAGAATGTACTCGCCCCTAGGCGTTTTTTCAATTAAGCCTAGAGAGCAGAGTTTTTCTAAGTGGTGCGCTGCAACGCTTGGACTTGAGAAACCTAAGGCCCGCTGAATCTCCCTAACACCGACAGGCGAACCCTTAGATCTAAGCATAAATAGGTATACGAGCAATGTCTTACCCTTTAAATAGGATTCAACCTCAGCCGGAGAAACCTCGCTCATAATGACCGCCGGCTAGAACATAAATATGGTAGTAGAACATAAATATAAAAGTGCCACATTGAAGAAATACTTAAAAGTCTATGCTGGAAAGAAGAAAATTGATGGCCGCCGTAACGTAGAGGCATAAAAATTTAACCGCGTAATCCGGTAGCGTACAGATGCTAAGAGGAGCAGTATAAGCCTGTGGAGCCTGGAGGCCGGGTTCAAATCCCGGCGGCGGCCTCCAACTAAATATTAAAGAGATCATAGTGAGTAATAGCGATGGTTCCAAATATGGGAACAACATCAGCAAGTCCCATTTGGCATGCTTTTGAAATCCATTCTCCCTAATGCTTAACCTTGATTCTCATGGGATATTTTCCAAATTTCTCCGCTGTTAAATACATAGTTAGGGCGTTTTCTGGAGGGACGTATCTGGTTAACACGTTTGTTGTGCTGAGTATGAAGCCACCTCCGGGCGCTACACTACTTATAAGTTTCTTAACTTCCGCCTCAACCTCCCTAGGGGTTCCAAGAGTTAACAAGTAATCTAAATCTAAATTTCCCATCAGGCATATTCTGTCTCCCCAAGCCCTCTTAACGGCTACTATGTCAACGCCCGCATTAGGTTGAAGGCTTTGCAATCCATCGAAACCCATTTTAACAATATCCTCCATGAGTGGAGTTACATTTCCATCCGAATGAAGCACGGCTGGCAGCCCCAGCGTGTGGATCAGAGAGACCTCGCCCGCTAAGTATGGGAATACGAATTCTCTCATGAATTTCGGAGGTATGAACGGCCCTTTATCATACGCTAGGTCATCGCCTACAAGTATTACATGAGCCCCTGTTTCAGCAAACAATTTTATAACTTCAAGTTCAAACCTGTACACTTCCTCCACCACTTTCTTTAGCAAATTTGGATATTGATATAACGCTTTAACATATCCCGTTAGCCCCATTAGGGGATAAACCGAATCGAAAGCCCCACCAACCTGCGCGAAAATGCAGAAATCCATCTTACTTGACCATAACTTGATGTTTTTAGCATTGTACAATGAGATGTCAGGCATTCTGAAATCCTTAAAATCCTCAGGGTTCATTAAACAATGTCTTATATAGATTCTTGTTTTACCGCTGTCAACCCATTCGTTACCAAAGCAGTCTCTGTATATCGGATAGCCATCCTCCGTCTTTCCAACAATTTCGGTTTTAGGCCCACCCTCAAGCCCAAGATTCACTAAATCCATCTTTAACATTTTTCTCACTTTCACATGAGCATCAAACCAGTCTTTTACCCGCTCGCCAATTATTGCGCTTACAAGCTCATCGTGTATTTGCAGCTCACCCTTCGGCACCTTATCCGGCTCCTCCAAACTTAAAGCCCTATAAACCCTTTCAATCTTCTCCATCTGATCAGCTCCAAACTGATTTGAACCCGATTCTTCATAATTTAGAGACAATAAATATATTAAAAAGTGATTGCGAGTCATTGCGTCTTTACTAATACGCCGGTTAGATGGAAAACGAAAAATAAATATTCTTATTTAGGGAAAATTACATTCATGCTGGAAGCTGGTGCTTCTAAAATTAAAATCACCCCGCCCTTAGGTGTGCCAATGGATGGTTATTTATCTAGAACAGAGCCTTCTACAGGGATCCATGACCACATATATGCTAGATGCCTAGTTTTCGGCGATGGAGAAAACTACATGTCGCTTGTCTCGTTGGATCTTCTCTATGCAACTAGAGATTTGACGGAGAAAGTGAGGAGGACCATTTCAAACGCTTTAGGGCTTAAAGAGGATTCCGTGGCTGTTATAGCCGTCCATAACCATTCCGGACCATCGGTTGTGGGCTTCCATTCAGCGCAGCAATATCGCTTCTTAAATGACTACTTAGAGATTTTGCCAAACCTTATCTCTTCGGGATTGATTGAAGCCTTTAGCTCCAAGCGTAGAGTTAGAGTCGGCTTCGGCCGTGGAATAGTAAGGGGGTGGACTGTTAACAGGAGGAAGCCGATAGTTGGGTCTGTAGACGATGAAGTCATAGCCGTTAGGTTTGAGGACTTAAGCGGAAGGCTGGTTTCAGCATTAGTTAATTTCACATGCCACGCAGTTGTATTAGGCGCCAATAACCTGCATATCTCCGGCGATTATCCCGGTTACGTTTCTAGAACCGTTGAGAGAATCGAGGGCGGCATATGTCTCTTCCTGAATGGAGCATTTGGAGATATAAACCCATTAACACCAAACACTGATCTTAATAGGGTTTATGAAAGGAGTATTGGACGTTTCGAGGATGCAATTCGAATGGGCAGGGTTATAGGCGGTGAAGCCCTGAAGATATTGAACTCTACACTCTGCTCTGAAAGCGTGACTTTCTCTTTATCCAGCAGAAAAGCAGCGCTTAAACTTAAGCCTATGCCAACTTTTACCACTGATCATATAGAGGATCTTGAGGCGAAACTTAAGGTTGCCAGTGGGAAGGAAGCTGATGAAATAAGGCTTAAGATTTTAACCGCGAGATTTCTGAGCGTCATATGTAATCTTTTTCCATCCGGCGTGGCGGAGGTTGATGTCCAAGGGTTTAGGATCGGAGATCTGATAATTGTTGCGCTTCCAGGGGAACTTTTCGTTGACTTAGGCTTAATGATAAAGGCGCGCTATAAATTTGGGCCCACAATGGTTGTTGGATGCGCCAATGAGGTTTTAGGTTACGTGCCGACTGAGGAGGCCGTGGATGAGGGAGGCTACGAGGTGCTTCCCCCAGTGTGCTTAGTTGAAAGGGAAGGTGGAAAGGTTCTTGTTGAAACTGCTCACGCTGTTATAAACGATCTCTTGGAAAAATAAATAGGATGGAAAGGCGCATGCCACGCTATAGGTCCTCAGCGTACACGCAGCAGTGCAGATGCTTCAAAGGCGATAAAACCTTAAACGCTTCAGCGTACTGTACACCTATCTTCTTGCCCATAAGTATAGAGTAAGTTTTAAGAAGATTTTCTACCTCCTCGAACCCTCCAGGCGGATGCTGACTTTTATGGGATGATGCAGCCTTTAGTTTAGCGCCCATGTAATCCGTTATGTCCACGTAAACGTTGGGTTTCCGAGTCCAGTAGAAGGCTATAAAGGCTGTAGGATGAGGCCTAAGGCCTCCTCTAACATCGCCTGGATTGGCATGAGGGAACATTGCGAAAAACGCCGCTTCAACCGCAAGAATGCCTGTTGCAACATGGTCCGGGTGGGCCTCATAAGTTAACCAAGGGTCAACCGTCAGTATAAGGTCCGGTTGAAACTCCCTTATTAGGGTTACGAGCTTATTCCTAGCCTCAATAGTAACCCTAAGCTCGGAGTCCCTATAATTTAACCACATAAGTTTCTTCACACCTAAGATTTCAGCTGCCTCCTTTTGTTCCTCAACTCTTACTGATGCCAGTTTTTCCGGATATAGACTTGGATCTAAAGTGCCGATTCTACCGTCGGTTAAGGTGACGTATGCTACTTCGCATCCGCGCTTAGTAAGCTTGGCTATTAGCCCACCAGCAGCGAAATCAGTATCGTCTGGATGAGGCTGCACGCATAAAACCTTCTTTGCAAAATCAAATATTCTGCCTAAATTAGTTGACTCAACTCTGAGAATTGCCCTATACAACTCATCATAATCTAATGATGCCATTTCCTCCTCTCTAAGCCACATTCTTGTTTAACCTCCACTAAAATAATAAATATTGTAAAAAATAAAATTATTTGGTAGAAATTAATCTGAGGGAAATTAAAATGAGTTCGCTTGCGCTTAAAGGGGGAAAGCCGATTAGGGCGAAAGAATGGCCTCAATGGCCAATTTACGGTGAAAGGGAGCTTAAGGCAGTTGAGGAGGTCATAAAGACTAGATATTGGGGCGGAGGCGTAGGTGTAAGCGGCCCTAAAGAGGCGGAATTTGAAGAGAAGTTCTCAAGTAGCCATGGATGCAGATACGGCATATGCGTCACTAGTGGTACAGCAGCTCTACATGTTGCACTTTTAGCCGCTGGCGTTGGTCCAGGTGATGAGGTTATAGTTCCAGCCTTAACTTTTTGGTCAACTGGCAGCGCCGTACTTATGGCCAGCGCCATACCGGTCATAGTTGATGTTAACCCGGAAACATACTGCATGGATGCAGATGCTGTTAAGGATGCTGTAACTGATAAAACCAGGGCGATAATTTCAGTATATAATTATGGTTCATCTCCAGACATGGATAAACTTCTCAAAACATGCAACGAATATAACTTGGTATTGATAGAGGACTGCGCTAGGGGACATGGCTTTACGTGGAGAGACAAACCTGCCGGTTCGATAGGCAAATTAGGATGCTTTAGCTTTCAGCAGGGCAAGTTTATGACGGCCGGCGAGGGCGGCATAATAATCACAAATAATGAAACATATGCGGACAGATGCTACGCTATTAAAGACTGTGGGCGGCTAAGGGAGGGCGGAATGCCCGGAGAGGGCATAGAGCCCTCAACCGTAATTAACTGGTACAATTATAGAATGACTCAGATTCAAGCGGCTATACTTCTTGCTCAACTTGAAAGGCTTTGGGAGCAGGTTAAGGTTAGACAAAACAATCAAGATTACTTAAACAAAAGGCTCAGAGAGATTGAGGGCATAGAGCCAGTTAAAGTGGATGAAAGATTAAGCAAGCATCACCCATGGCCCTACTGCTTTAAATATGACCCATCATACTTCATGGGGCTCCCACGAGATAAGTTCATCACGGCTTTGAGGGCTGAGGGCATACCCTGCGGTAAACCGCATCCGCCATTACACATGGCGCTGTACTTTCCAAAATTCAGTGAAGCCTACAAACGTTACGTAGAATCTAAGGCGAACTTTCCAGCTTCAGAAAAAGCCTACAATGATGAAGCCGTGGAGCTACCTCAACATTTATTTCTGGGAGCAACCGAGGATATAGATGATATAGCTGAGGCCATAATAAAGATAAAACGATCCGCAAAAGACCTCCTCTAGCATCAGAATTCTTCTTCTGAGATTAGATGGTGCGGAAATTCGTTCATTGATGCCATTTTTAATTATGAATGATGTAAAGACTTATTAAGAAGCACTTTAATGATACAATTGAACTTCGCTGAGCTGTGAAGTTGAGCGTAAGGCTGCTCTCTTTGCTTATTGGCGAAGTTTCGGCTCTAAGATGCGATTCTTTAGAGCAGCGTAAACATGTTAAAAAGGAGGTGAAAGGAGAATGGCTAAGTTCTATGTAAAGTGGTGGTTGGAGCCGACTAAAGTGCCTGTTGAAGCTGAGCAGAGGGCTAAGGGTTGGCTCTCAATGCTTCAAATGATTAAGGCAGACTTGAATGCAGGCGTTACGAAGGACTGGGGAATGGCTGCTGGAGGAGATTTCGGATACGCAATTAGTGAAGCAGCGAACGAGGCGGAACTCTTCACCCGCCTGCTCAAATATATCCCCTACGCTCACTTTGAAGTTGTTCCAGTGCTCACAGTTGATCAAACCATGGAATCAATCAAAAAGCAGTAGCCACGATACAAAAGTAATTAATGTCTGAAAATATTTGTTCTACAATAACTCCTTTTTTATATAGAGGAGGTAAAGGGGGAAGAAGAGTTTGGGGATTAAATTTTAACGTGCTCCAGTTCATATCGACCTTGAATTCCTTTTATGATTTTTGCAGGTTTTCTATAAAAGCATCCGCCGAAGGACATGTGCAGTTTTGCGGCTATATCCTTCTTCTCATCTATTAAATTTCTCAATTCCCTAGGATCTTCAATAATGTTATAAAGCTCATCTGGTTGACCTTCAGGTCTATGGATGTAGCTCCAGGTCTTATCTCTGACGCATCTGTCTTCTCCCTCATGGTATCCCGCTATTATGACATCTCTATGCTCATTAGATTCATCCACTAGAATTCGGCGGAGGCTTCTACCATTCATATGTCCTGTTTCATTCTCTAAACCAATAACATCGAGAATTGTAGGCAGTATATCGGGAAATTGGGCAAGGGCATCAGTAACCCTGTGCTTACAGTCAGGGTAATAAATAATGAATGGAACTTTGAGCAGTTCGTTATAGAGCCTATCTGTACCCTTGAGGAATTTACCGTGATCAGCCAGCGGATGCCCATGATCGGCGGTGAGGATTATGATGGAGTCATTCATATAGCCCAGATCCTCAAGGCCCTCAAATAATATTCCTAAACAATAATCTACAAAGGAAACTTCGCCTGCATATAATCCTCGAATATAGGTTATTTCTTCATAAGTAGCCCAGTTTTCAGCATATCCGCCCATGGGCAATATAAGCCTTGAGCCCTCATAATTCGGGTTTGTGTACTCATCGAATTTGGCAGGGGGATCCCAAGGTTCATGGGGATCAAACATGTCCATCCATAGAAATTTCCTATCGTAGGCTCTATTTCTTTTAAGCCAATCTAAAGTTTCCCTAACAACCTTCATAGCGAAGTAATCTTCTTCAGACTTAAAATAATCCGTGTTTGCAAGGTACTTTGCCACAAGCTTTCTCCACTGCTCATTATAGTTTAAATTAACATATCTACTGACGTCACGCTTAGTTGGGGAAGAGAAATAAGTATCGTACTCTTGACCCCTAATCCATCTGAATTCATGGAAGCCTCGGTGGAAATTCATGTCAGGCTTGAATAAATGATAAGTATCGGATATTAGCCCGCATGTGAAACCATGCTCCCCGAGAATCTCGCTGGCAGAAATATCTTCAGGGTAAGGTTGAAGGGGTTTCCAAGGCCTATGTGGAAGGCTGAATTGACCGGTGAGAATCTCAGTTCTAACGGGTATTGTTGGCAGACCAGAGGGATACATGTTCGTGAAAACTACGCTCTTTTTGGCGAAACAGTCTAAATTCGGCGTTTCACATGCTTTTACACCCTCAAAGACCGGCTTACCCCCATTATGAAAACTCAAATGGTCCTGCCTAAGACTATCAATTACTAGTATGATTACATTTTTAATTTTGGAAAACAATTTTTCCATAATCCGTTTAACAGTTCAAAGATGTTTATAAGCTATTTTAGCCATTCGGGAATTAATTGACCCCTAAGCAGATCTTCAATTTTTTCTCTTTCCCTTATGAGGGCATATTTCCCCTTATTAACTAGTACTTCCGCGCATCTAGGTCTAGAATTATATTGTGAACTCATTGAGAAGCCGTAGGCTCCGGCATTCAATATTGCAAGCAGGTCTCCCTCAAACACCTTCGGGAGCTTTCTATCCCTCGCCAATATATCTCCCGACTCGCATAGTGGCCCAACAACATCATATACATCTTCCTCTTGTTCATGCAGCCTATTTGCAACGACTATTGGGTGATGAGAGCCATACATTGCTGGTCTGATCAACGTGTTGAATCCGGCATCTACACCAATAAACTTCTTGAAAGGTGTAACCTTAAGGGTGTTAACTCTCGTTAGGAGTATGCCAGCATCGCAGACTATGAAGCGTCCCGGCTCAAGGCAGAAATATGGTTTGCCTAAATGATACTCCTCGATTCTACATTTAAATAGGTTAAGCATTTTCTCAGCAAATGAGTTTAGATCTAAAGGTTTATCTTCAGGCCTATATGGGACTCCTAATCCGCCGCCAAAGTCGATGAATTCGAATGTTAGGCCAAGTTTTTCATGAACATTCTGGGCTATTTTCAATAGCTTCTCAGCCGCCAATAGGAACGGTTCGATTTCCAGTATGCCTGAACCGATATGCATATGTATGCCGAATTTCTCCACGCCAGCCTCTAAAGCCATATTATAGGCCTCTACTACGTCGGTTTCCCAAATGCCAAACTTTGAATTTCTACCAGCCGTAATCACGTGTTCATGGTGGCCAGCGCCTATCTCTGGGTTAACCCTTACGGATAGAATCTTCGGAATGTAAAAATTCAGAAGCCTTTTTAGCTGCGAAAGCGAATCAATATTAATTGTAACTCCTGAATTGATAAGAAATTTAAGTTCATCATCTCTAACGCTTGTTCCAGTAAACAGAATTTTCTCCGGTTGAAAGCCGGATTTAAGCGCTAAGAACACTTCGCCCGGACTTACAGCATCGAGATATGCTCCTTCATCCGCCAAGATTTTAAGAACAGCAATGTTCGTATTGGCTTTAGCGGAATAATAAATTCTGATTTTGCCGTAATATTTTAGCAGGCTCTCCCTAAGTCGCCTAAAATTCTCACGTATACGGTTTTCGCTCAAAACATAAAGCGGCACATCAAATTCCTCAGCAAGCCTAATTGTTGAGACGCCGTCTATATGTAGGATCCCATCTCTGTTCTCCAGAACCCCGGAAAATATGGCGCCCATAAATTTTTGCTCCTAAACACTTAAGAACTAAATGTAGCCTTTAGCAGCCATAAGCTCAGCACTTAATATTCCAGCTCCAGCGGCGCCTCTGATGGTGTTGTGGCCAAGGCAAAGGTATTTAATTGTCATAATTGGGTCATTGCGTATGCGCCCAACGACAACGCTCATTCCCCTTCCGGCGTCTCTATCCAATCTGGGCTGAGGTCTATCAATCTCATCTCTAACAATTATCGGTTTTTTCGGCGCTGAGGGAAGATTTAAAATCTGGGGTTCACCAACGAAGCTTCTGAAGGCTTCCTTAACCTCCTCAACGCTCGGCTTGGTCTCAAAGTCAACATATATGACTTCTAAATGCCCATCCTTAACGTTCACCCTATTGCAGCTGGCGCTGATGTAAATGTTTGCAGGTCTAATTTTCTCACCGTCAAATACGCCCAGAAGCTTCTTAGTTTCAGTCTCCATTTTCTCCTCCTCCTTAGCAATGTAGGGAATAACGTTGTCTATTATGTCAAGTGAAGCAACTCCCGGATAACCAGCCCCGCTTAAGGCTTGCATTGTTGTCACAATAACTTTTCTTAAACCAAACTTCATCAGTGGTTTTAGAGTCATAACCATCTGTATCGTTGAGCAGTTAGGATCCGTTGAGATGAAGCCGCTCCAACCCCGCCTTCTTCTCTGCACATTTATCAGCTCCAAATGCTCAGGGTTAACTTCAGGTATAAGCAATGGAACATCCTCCTCCATCCTATGAGCCGCTGCCTTACTAAGCACCGGATACTCTGATGCAAAGGCGGTTTCTATTGGTCCAGCTATATCTCCAGGCAGAGCCGAGAAGATTAAATCTACATCGCTAGCCTCCTTAACAGACTTAATGTCCGTGTTAACAACAGTCATTTCACCTATTTCTTTAGGCATCTCGGTCTCCATGCGCCAGACGCATGCATCTTTATACTTCTTCCCGGCTGAGCGTTCTGATGCTGCCAGTACAGATATTTCAAACCAGGGATGGCCTTCTAGAAGCTGAACGAATCTTTGACCGACCATGCCTGTTGAGGCCAATATGGCTGTACTCTTACGTTTCAAGGGCATCCCTCACAACCTTAACGGCTTCCTCAATTTTAACCTCATCAATAAATATGTTCATCGTTGCCTTGCTCGTTGCAATCTCGATTATATTTATGCCCTTAGATGAAAGGGCATTAGCTATCTTCGCAACCCAGCCCGGCGAGTCGACGAAAATTGGATGTGAAATCTCCACAAGCCCGACCTTAGTTAAGCAACTTATTGCTTTACATATCTCTAAGCTATGTAACCTATTTATTAAGTCCTTCAACATGTCGGTTGAAACAAAAATTGTAATTGTGCCTTTCCCAGTACTGACCCCACGTATCTTGCTACCGGAAAATGCGGCGAATATTTGGCTCATGACGTCCGCTTCTATGGGGCAGATCAAACTTACTGCCGATAAACCCTTTTCTTCCCTAATCTCAAATGAGTTTGAGTTAAAGACCCCTAAGATCTCAGTTCCATGAGACCTCAAATCCCCTGATGAGAAGCTAACGACCTTCAATTTTTGATTTGGAAGCTTATATTTTAGGGACTCAGCCTTAATGACCCTCGCCCCACCATGCGCTAAAGCAAACATCTCGTAAATGTCCACGGTCTCTAGGATGCGGGCATCAGGAACAATTTTCGGATCCGCCGATAAGACGCCCTCCGTCTCCTTCACAAGTATAACTTCGTCAGCTCTTAGGCAATTTGCCAATAGTAAGGCTGTTGTATCGCTTCCACCTCTACCTAGAGTCGTTATATTTCCATGTTTATTCTTGCCCAGAAAACCGCAGATAACGACGATTTTTCCGCTTAAAAGCAAAGGCTCCAAATATTTCTCGACGCGTTTACGGGTCTCCTCCATATCGGGTTTAGCATCCTTAAAGTTTAAGTCCGTTATTATTGGCCACTCCTCATGGCTTGGCTCAATATAAACTGCATCAGCCCCCAGAGCCTTAAGGGCTGCACAGAATATGCGCGCACTTGTCCTCTCGCCCATAGATAATATGTCTGCATAATCCTGATCGCTTATTTCACCTATCTGAGAGATAACCCCTATAAGACTATTCGTCGTTTCACCCATGGCGGAGACCACGACAACAACTTCTCTAA
Source organism: uncultured archaeon (assembly GCA_938091805.1). Lineage (GTDB taxonomy): Archaea > Thermoproteota > Bathyarchaeia > Bathyarchaeales > DTEX01 > DTEX01. The sequence continues at coordinate 11,328 of CALKGV010000026.1, forward strand.
AGCCAGCTTTCAAAATCATCTCAGCTGCCTTTCTTATTCTTTCCCCGCTGGAAAGGTCTGAACCGCCAAATTTTACCACGACTCTTCCATTATCCATTAAGAGAATTCTTCACCCCTAGAGACCGCCAAGCACATCATCCATACTATAGATCCCAGGCTTTTCTTGCTTATGAATCCATTCAGCAGCATACAAGGCTCCTTGAGCAAAGACGCTTCTGGAGAAAGCCGTATGCTCAATACGTATCATCTCATATGGTCCTGCTACGATGACTTCGTGAATGCCTGGGACGCCGCCGGCGCGTATCGCCATTATCTCAAGTTCACTTGGCTTTCTAGCATTTAAACCTTCGCGTCCATGAACAGTGGAGGAATAGCCTCTGACTTTAGAGATTATTTCACCTATTTTTTTAGCTGTTCCACTCGGCGCATCCTTCTTACCGGAATGATGGACCTCAACTATGCTGAAATCGTAGCTTGATGGAAAAATCTTCATCATGTGCAGCAGCTTAAAGAGTATATTTATTCCTATCGCATAGTTTGGTGAGAAAACCGCTGGAACCCTAACTGAAACGTAATCTTCAATCTTCTTCATTTGTTCAGCAGTAAAACCAGTTGTTCCCATAACTATTCTCTTACCTAGATCGGCTGTAATGGGCAGGTTAATGACCTCAGCTTCAGGGGTAGTGAATGTCATATATACATCTGCATTCGCAGCCGCCTCTGCAAGCCTAGAGGGATCAGCAATCTTAACATCAAGGTCGCAAATTCCGGCCTCCCTCAACGTCTTACCTATATTCGGGTCATCTTTTGCTGCGACAGCACCGACTACTTTGAAGTCTCTCGCTACGGCTTCTCTTATTAAAGTGCTGCCCATTCTGCCGGTTGCGCCGGCAACACATAGTTTAATTCCCGTAGGCTAAACCCTCCAGGAAACCTTCGTTATAAAGTCTTTCATTCAAGTCAACATTAAAGAATCTTTCTATTGGCTCAAGAATTTCAGGATTTTTCTCATAAACAGCTCTAGCAGCGTCTAAGACAACCTTTAAGCCCCTCTTAGTCATCTTGCCAAGAGGGCGTCTGCATGGCCCAGAGGGCATGCCTAAAATGTTCATCAGCGTTTTATATGGAAGCGGGTTTCTAGCCCTGCATGAGACAGAACCGTAGGGGGTCTCCTCGTCAGTTCTAACAGTTACAATTGAGAATAATGGCTTAAGAGCTTCAAAGAGCTTCTTCGCCTCCACGCCTCTTCCCTCAAGAATGGCTTTGGTGAATTCTTGCGTTGCTCCTGGCGCTACATTTGATGTAACAGAGATGACACCGCTTGAACGTATCTCCGGATTCGTCATCATCTCATAAGTTTTATCATCATCACCAGACAATATGTCAAAGTCTTCACCACACAATTTTCTGGTAAGCTTCATATTTTCAATGTTTCCAGTGGCCTCTTTAACAGCCCTAACATTTTTAAACTGCGAGTGTAAGATTGCGAGATCATGCGGTAAGAGCTGCGTTCCAGTTCTGCCTGGAATAACGTATGGTATAACTTGAACCTCTGGGAACATGCTTGCAACAGGCTCAACATATTCTTTTCTTATTTCTAAGGAGCTTGGACCATTATAGTATGGATCGACCAGTAATACGCATCTAACACCGAAGTCATAGATCTCCTTAGTCATCTCGATCGTTTTCTCTGTGCAATTGCTTCCAGTGCCGCCTATAACTACGCATTTATCACCTGCAACTTCATAAACTTCCCTAATGATCATTATATTTTCCTCATGACTTAGAGTTGGATTCTCGCCAGTTGTTCCAACGGCAAGTAATCCGCTTACACCCTTACTAATTTGAAATTCGACGAGACTTCGTAAACCCTCAAGATCAACCTCATAGTTTTTCTTCATCGGCGTTATTAGCGCTGTATAGCACCCCTCAAATCTACTTATTTCCATATCTCCATCACTTATCTCACGCATTTATTCTGGGATTTTCAGGTTCGGTTATTTATGTTTTTCGTTTTTTATTTATGAAAATCGTAAAATAAACAGAGAGACAGAGACCCGTGGGATTCCTTCCCTGGTTTCTTCGCATTCGATCGCTGAATTTCGTAAAAAATATCTCAAAGAAGAACAATCTTTCAAATATGGATGAAATAGATTTAAAGATATTAAATATTCTGAGGGAGGATGCGAGAACCAAATATGTGAAGATAGCGAAGATGATAGGTTTAACTGAGGGCGCAGTAAGGAGAAGAATTAGACGGATGAAGGATGCTGGTATAATAAAGAGATTCACGGTGGAAACAGATATAGAGTTTGAAGGCATAGTTTTAATCGAAACGGAACCGGCGAGAACCGGGGAAGTAACTCGAAGAATAAAAAATATTGCAAATAAAGTTTTCGAAGTCTCCGGTGAATATGATGTCGCAGCGCTAATTCAAACATACTCCATTGAGGAACTGAATAATAAAGTTGATGAAATAAGGAAGATTCCATGGGTGCAAAACACTAAGACCCTAATAAAGCTTAAATCTTAAAGGTTGAGGGAGAAGCGGTGATGCATCTATAGAACCTTTAAAGCGCGGTATATCCTCTCGTATGCGGTGGAAAATTCCTCGTCTTTAGAAAGCAAATCACGTGCAACCCTATAGAACTCTATGAATCCATCAAAATCTTTCTTTCTAATGACCTCCTTTAATACGTTGGCTTTAAGCATAAAATTCTCTAAGTAGTTAAGCGTATGTTTATTGTCAATCTGTATTAATGCATACAACATAGGGTCCTCAGTCATTACGCTTTCACTAATGGCCAGCTGTAATGTGAACGTTGTTCCACTCAGCTGCTTAAGAGTCTGCAAGTCTTCCTCACCTACCACCAGCGCGAAAACAATATTTATGAAGTGTGTTAAAGCAAGCGTTAGAGCCATAACACGATCATGTTTCTCACACTCCACAGCAATTATTTTAGCCCCTGGAAAAAGTTTTCTGGCTAAGTTTTCTTCGGTCGTTTGATCATGCACTGGTATAAGCGCAATTTTTTCTCCCGTTATTTCTCTCAATCCAGGCCCAAAAAGGGGATGTATGGATAATATCCTTATTCGTTTCTCAGCAATTTTCTTTAAAACTGGCAGAACCCTGGATTTAAGGGAGGAAATTTCCGCAATAATCATGGAATCTTTCAATTCCGGAGATATTTCAGATAAGACCTTTGGCACAACATCTATCGGTGTTGATATGAACAATAGGTCAGATATCTTAGTGGCTTCAATGTTGTTGCTTGCCAACGTCACGCCTAAAGAATTAGCTACGATTTTCGCTCTGTCAGTTCTCACATCCGATATTGTAACCTCATGCCCTTGCTTAAGGAAGTATCGGGCAAACCATTCGCCCATTCTCCCTGCGCCGCCAATTATCGCAATGCGCAATTTTTAACCTCCAAACTTAAACCTGAAGCCGACTCCTTTCCTTAATTACATCTCTCTGCGCTCGCTTTGACTCCTCGATTAGAAGATTTAAGAGCTTCAGCGAGAAATCCGTATCTATGTTGTGCTCCCGGCTTAATTCTATCACTTTATTCTTCAACTCCTGCTCAACTCCAGGATCCTCCACCTCCATGTCTCTTCGAGCCTTTATTTCCCCTATTTTCCTAGCTAATACAAGCCTCTTTCCCGAGAGGCGAATTATTTTAAGAGTTATTTTTGTTATTTCATCCCTAAGATTTTTCAAATCTTCATTTTCGCTCAAAATTTATTCACCGGTTTTTATGATCTAAATGTAAAAATTATTATGTTACGACAATACTTAATATTTATGTCAACTATCATAGATCTAATGGTGAACTTAGAATGCATCTGATTAGTTTTAAGGAGCTGTCCGGGCAGCAAATAATGGAAATTGTGAATAAAGGCATAGAAATCAAGCGAAACCCGAAGGAATATTGGGGTGCTCTAGAAGGCAAAACATTGGCGATGATATTCCAGAAAACCTCAACTAGAACAAGAGTCTCCTTTGAGGTTGCGATGACCCAACTGAGCGGACATGCGATTTATATGGATTGGAGAGCCACAAACTTCACTATAGCGGACATATATGATGAAACGCAGTACCTTTCACGTAATGTTGATTGTATATTGGCGAGGTTGATTAGGAACTCTGATTTGCAAGTCATGGCTAAAGCATCCCGAGTCCCAGTAATAAATGGTTGCGATGAAAAATATCATCCAACGCAAGCAATAGCAGATCTCATAACGATGAAAGAGAAGAGGGGTACGCTTAAAGATGCGAAGCTTGTTTATGTTGGCGTACATAACAACGTTTGTAATTCTCTTATTGAGGCATGTACAAAAGTCGGCGTTGAAATAGTGACAGTTACGCCCATCTTTAATGAGCCTTCAAGAGATGATGAACTATTGGACAGTGCTAAGAAAACAGGCCTATACAGAACTACGCTTGATCTTAAAGAGGCTCTTAAAGATGCTGACTTTGTTTATACTGATACCTGGATTGACATGGAATTTTTTCAAGATCCGAAATATGCTGAAGAAAAGGAGAAACGTGTGAGGATAATGATCCCCTATCAAATAAACAAGGAAAACTTAGCAGGGAGTAACGCGTGGATAATGCATGATATGCCGATTCACAGAGGATATGAAATAAGCTTCGATCTAATTGAAAGCCCAAAATCAATAATATACGAGCAAAGCGAGAATAGATTATATTCGGCCAAGGCAATACTGCTTAAACTTTTAGGTAAATATTAAACTGATGGAAATGCTGAGCCCTCTTTAAAGCCCACAATCTTTAAATAATGGACTTAGCCCAAAAATATCTTTAGCCTAAAGGTGCAATAATCTTGAGCGAGAGACAAAATGATTTCCTGTTATTTGGGAAATGGAGCTTTGACGGCATAGAGGTAAAGGATCCGGGCCTTCAAAGATACATATCGCTTAAACCAGTCCTCATACCTCACTCGATGGGTAGGCATGAGCATAGGAGATTTCAAAAATCACACCTTAATATTGTCGAAAGATTAGTTAACAATATTATGCGGCCTGGGAAAAACGCTGGGAAGAAATCAAGAGCCATAAAATTTGTGAAAAGTGCCTTTGAAATAATTCACCTTCAGACGGGTAGAAACCCGATTGAGGTTCTTGTAAGGGCTGTTGAAAACGCTGCTCCATGCGAGGATACAACAAGAATCATGTATGGTGGAATAGTCTATCATCAAGCCGTCGATATATCGCCTCAAAGGAGGGTTGATCTAGCCCTACGTTTTATAGCTGAAGGTGCAAGGCTAGCGGCTTTCAGCAATCCGAAACCCTTCGAAGAATGCTTAGCTGAAGAAATAATTCTAGCTGCAAATAAAGATATCAAGAGTTACGCCGTACAGAAAAGGAATGAGATGGAAAGAATAGCCATGCATGCACGCTAAACCACCGCGTGAGTTAAAAAATAAAGAATCAGATGACATGCAATCTTTCTCCACTTATATTGAAACAGTTAAATAAAGCTTGACAATATTTTTCTAGAAATTGACATTCGTCTGGAAGAGTTAGCTATGAACTTGATTATAAAAAATGGGTTCGTATATGATCCCCTAAATGGGATAGATGGAGAGATAATGGACATATGCGTTAGAAATGGGAGAATAGTTGAAGGCTTTGATGAGCATGATGCTCGCGTGATCGATGCTTCTGGAATGACTGTGATGCCAGGCGGAGTTGACATACATACCCACATAGCTGGCTCAGAAGTTAATTTAGGAAGATTGCTAAGGCCTGAGGATCATGCGTATGATGTCGAGCCTAGGAAAACCATAACCAGATCAGGCGTCGGCCGCTCCGTCCCCTCAACCTTCGTAACAGGGTATCGGTATGCCCGAATGGGCTACACGATGATTTGTAATCCCTCTATGCCGCCTCTGGAGGCAAGGCATACGCACGAGGAACTTGAGGATACCCCTATAGTTGATAAGGCAACATTTCCGCTATTGGGAGACTGGTGGTTTGTTTTGGAGCATCTTAAGAACGGTTTAATTAAAGAATGCGCTGAGCATGTAGCGTGGATGATTAACGCCACTAAAGGCTACGCGATTAAAATTGTTAACCCAGGCGGATTGGAAACCTGGGGTTTCGGTAGAAATGTTAAAGATCTAGACGATCCTGTACCGAACTTCGGTATAACGCCCAGAGAGATTATCCGAGGGCTCTGTTTGGTGAATCAAATCATTAATTTGCCCCATTCAATACATGTCCACACAAATAGGCTCGGGCAGCCGGGCAATTACATTACAACTATCGAAACTATGGATTGCGTGAAGGATTTTGCGAAAACAGAAAGGCCGGTAATCCATATTACACATTGTCAGTTCAGCGCTTTTAAGGGTGACAGCTGGCAAAACATGAAGTCTGGAGCCGAAGAAATTGCTAAATATGTTAATCATAATAAGCATGTTACACTTGACATGGGGCAGGTTGTCTTCACTGACACCACAACGATGACCGCTGATGGACCGTGGCAGTATACGCTTTATGAGTTAAGCGGTAACAAATGGGTTAATCACGACGTTGAAGTTGAAACTAGCTCCGGCATAGTGCCTTTCAGGTATAGGAGAAAAAGCTATGTGCATGCAACAATGTGGTCAATTGGGCTTGAACTTGCTCTTCTAGTGGATGATCCATGGAAAATCTATTTGACAACAGATCATCCTAATGGCGCGCCTTTCACAACTTACCCTAAAATAATATCTTGGCTTATGAGCAAAAAAGCCAGAGAAAAAACCCTCAAGAAGATTAACAGTAAAGCTAGAGCCAAATCTTTACTGCCCAGTATTGACAGGGAGTATACATTTTACGAGATTGCTACAGTTACTAGGGCTGGGCAAGCTAAGGCTTTAGGCCTAAAAAATAAGGGGCATTTAGGCGCTGGTGCAGACGCAGACATAGCAATATATGGCATAAATCCGAGAGAAATAGACCCATCCAGGGATTATAAGGCTGTTCGCAGAGCATTCTCCAAGGCAGCTTATACCATTAAAGGCGGAGAAATAGTTGCTAAAGATGATGAGATAGTTAAAGTCCCTGATGGAAAAATTTATTGGGTTAATCCTGAATTGCCGCTACTCAAAAACGATCCATTTTCCTCACATTCAAATATTCCATCCGACTTGAGGAGAAAGTTCCGCGAATATTGGACCGTGGAATTTGATAATTACTTCATCCCTGAAAGATACCTTAAGATTTCAGCCCCGATAAGAATTGAGGTGAGGTGGTAGAAAATGATCTTCCATATTCTTCCAAAATATCAATTTAGAGTCCCAGTATACGCGGATTGCATATCGCCAGACGTTTTTGATGGAAAAAGATTAGATGAAATATTGAAGCTTAGAGTTTGGGAGGGGAATAAGAATCGTCCCTTAAGCGACCTTTTCAGTGTTAAGTGTGAGGAAAATGCTGAAAATGAAGGTTTAACGATAAGTCTTAGGGGAGACTTCAGTAAGGTTCGGAGAGTTGGGGTTGGCATGAGCAAAGGAAAAATAATCGTTAACGGTGACGTGGGTATGCATCTAGGTGAAAAGATGAAAGGAGGCGAAATAACTGTGAATGGAAATGCAGATTCGTGGGCCGGAGGGGGAATGGAGGGGGGAAGAATCGAGATAAAGGGTTCAGCGGGAGACTTTATCGGCGCGCCCTCTCGTGGAAGCATAGAAGGAATGAAGAATGGAATAATAATTGTGCATGGCGACGCTGGCAGAGAAGTTGGATGCTCAATGAGGGGTGGGCTCATAAAAATCTACGGCTCAGTTAAGCATTTTGTCGGCATAAGCATGAGAGAAGGAACAATATTTGTTCGGGGAGATTGCGCTGGTAAAGCTGGAGCTGAAATGTTCAATGGAAGAATAATTATATGCGGATATGTCCCCTCAATTCTTCCAACGTTCACAGTAGATAGTATAAGACCGAATGTTGATGTTAACGGCGAGAAAATCCCCGGGCCTTTTTACCGTTTTTTGGGCGATATGGCTGATAACGGTGAAGGAAAACTCTTTATATCTAAAAGTAAAAATCCGCATCTTTCTGTCTACGAAAAATATTTACTGTAAGTATATTAAAATATTAAGTAATAAGCGGTTGAGAATGAAAATTGCTGGCCCCAAGCGTAAATGAGGAATCTATGAAAATCGTTAAGGAAATCTGTGAAAACCCAGAAAAATACAATGTAATCGTAAGGAAGGACAACTCTGGCGCCCACATAATTGATGCGGGGATAAATGCTAATGGAGGATTTCTTGCGGGTGAAGCGATAACAAAAATTTGTTTAGGGGGGCTTGGAGGGGCTTACATATCGTCAATGCGCGTTAACGATCTTGAACTTCCATCAATAACTGTCTATACCGACTATCCGGCAATTTCAACATTGGGGTCGCAGCTAGCCGGATGGAGAATAAAAGTCGGTGGATATACGGCCATAGGATCCGGACCTGCTAGGGCGCTAGCTCTAAAACCAAAAGACATCTACGAGAAGATAGAGTATAAAGATAGCGCTGACAAGGCTGTGCTTGTGCTTGAAGCATCATGCGAACCGCCTGAGGAAGCTATAAAAATGATCTCTGATGTCTGTGGTGTATCCCCTGAAAAAACCTTTCTGATTCTTGTTCCAACATCATCTGTTGCTGGTTTGACGCAGGTCTCTGGCAGAATCATTGAAGTCGGTATGTATAAGCTTTGTGAGATGGGTTTAAACCCTAACGCTGTGCGCTATGCTTGGGGACAAGCGCCAATACCGCCGATTCATCCAGATGCTATTGAGGCTATGGGTAGGGTGAACGACGTAATACTTTATGCTGGCATAGCATATTATATTGTGAATTATGACAATGATGAGTATTTAAAAAGCCTTGTTAAGAGAGCCGTCTCCTTAACGTCAAAAGATTATGGGAAACCATTCGCAGAAATCTTTAGAGAAGCAGGACAAGATTTCTACAAAATTGACCCGCAAATATTCGCTCCGGCTAAAATTATCGTAACAAATGTGAAAACTGGAAGAACATTTGCTGCTGGAAAAATAAACGCGGAGATTCTGCTCAAATCTACAGACGTTATTATGGAGCAATAATTCGGGCTTCTTATAGCATCTCAATATTTGACAAAATGATTCAGGATCTTTTTATATGAATATATCATTCACCCTTCCTTTAGAGGTTGGCTGTAATATGCTATATAAAGAAAAGTCAATGACCCTTAATGCTGAAAAACATAGATAATGCCTGAAGATGAGAAAAGAACCTTTTCACTGCATTGCTTAATTAGCCATAGGTTAAAGGCACGCCTCTAAACTTTGCATTAACAAGTTTTTATTGCATTTTCCCGCTTTCTTTTTGATATTCTCGTAAGCAACTCAACAATCTTGTTTTCCTCACTTTCAACAGGTCTCACTCTAACTGCGCCCGCCGCTTCAGCCTTCTTAAATAACTCCTCACCTCTTTCTGTGCGTATAATCGTGAGTGTCCAGCCTTCAAGCCCTAACCCGCCAGCAGAAATATCCGCTAACTCTGCGGAAAAATCTGGGCATGTAGCACAGAATCTACATGCATATTCCTTAATATCCTTAAGTGATGCTGTCTTAACTTCTCCATTTTTCATCTTTAAGATCAATTTACCCTTTATATTCATCTTTAAGACTTCACTAGGTGTAATGCGCAGCTTTTCTTGAACAAACTTATTAACAAGCCCTTCATAAGTGAAAGATTCGCTGCAGAATAACCCTATCGAAATGCTTAATACGTCAGCATATCTCTTTAGTGGCAGCATCTGAATCTTTCTGACAGCGTGAATCTGACACGGAGTTCCAACAAAAATAACTTTCCCAATCTTTTTTAGAACAGCGTCCCTTAAGGCAAGCATGTTCGGTGAATAAGTATATCTTGTTCCAGCGTAATGAAGCACTTCATCTCTGGAGAGAGCAAGCTTAGGAACAGCCTTTAATGGCTCATTAGAACTTTCACCAGATATTACGGCGCCGTTCACAAACCCATTTTCAAGCGCAAATAATAAGAGAGAAGTTACAAGACCCCCATCTTGACAGGCCCTCCTCACATCATCGCTTGTTGTTTGCGCTATAACTATGCGTTTGTATATGCCGAATTCCTCATCAACAGCGCGTTCTCTGCCAAAAACAAAACGCTCTGAAAGCTGCATTGAAAAATTGAATCTAGGGCAAATTTGGGCACATATACCGCATGATTTACATTCGCTTATAATCTTGGGCCCATGAGCAGCATACTCAAGACAATTGAAGGGACATACAGCCACGCAAGATCCACATCCAACACATATGCGCGGTTTAATGACAAAATTTTCTAAACTTTCCTCAAAACTGATCTTCTGAAATTGCATCTACTTTATCACCTATTTTTTCTTCCTTGGCAATGTACTTAATGGTTTAAGTTAATTAAAATTTTTAGGATTCTCAGGGCTTGTAGAAAAACTTTTGGGCGGCGTGTTTTTGGCTTTTGTTACCTGGTTTTTGTGCTTGATGGGTGTGGGTGGTCATGATGGGGTGCTATGGGATGGTGGTTACCACGCCTGATGGGGCGGGCTGACCGGTCGGGC
>CALKGV010000027.1 GCA_938091805.1 uncultured archaeon
CCTTTTAAGGTCAACGTCGCACCATCGTAATCTTAATGCCTCACCAATTCCCATCCCGGTTTCTTTAAGTTTTTGAAGGTGTGGTTTTATTTTGCAGTACACTTTCTAGCCGAGAACGAGGAAACGAAGAGTAAGGCTAGAAAATTTTAGAGGATCTGCAGAAGGGAGGAAACATAGGGCTTGTTCCAACATTAGTGATTCATGAACTATATAAGTTTGAGATGGAGAATTTCAGAAGGGACATAGCAGACATTAGGATAAACGTTGTTTTAAGGTCGAATCTTAAAACCGTTAATCTAGACTCACCTATAGCTACTGAGGCTGCGGAACTTAGATGTAAACATAGGGATCTACTCCTGGCGGACGCTATTATAGCGGCCACAGCGCTTGAAACATCTTCGGGCTTCATCCTAACCAATGACACTTACTTCAAAGAGATTAAGGAGATCAAAACTGGATGGATATAAAGGTTCAATGTAAAAGTATGTTACTTAACATTTTAGTGCGCAATGAACTAATTTACTTATAAAATATCCAGCATACACTTCGCTGAGAAGAAGAAAAAGCATAAGACTGATGTGTCAACAGTAAGTATGCGTTAAAAGTTTCAAACTTAATTATAAATATACGCTTATTTATAAAATTGTTCTAGACATGTGCTATGAGCGCGCTTTAGCAGCTTTGAATCTTGAGGAGAGCGATAAGGTTGCCCAAGTTGAGTTTCTGCAGCACACAGATTTCATCACTAAAGTCTCAGGGTTAGACCCTTTCAAATATCCTGAGACCGCTTTAAGTAGAACTTACGAAAAGCTCGACCTTGACATGATATGGTTTACATACGACCCCCTTAATCCATGGGATTTTGTTAAACTAATGGGCGAAAGATTCGTCGATAGAAAGGATTCGTGGAGTAAAGCGTTTCCGAGCACTTGGAGAGAAACCTTCAGCGTAAGATCTGTTGATGATATATTAAACTTCGATCCCTTTAAAGCATGGAGTATACCGAGCTTAGATGAGCTAACGGAGCGTTTTCAAGAGGCTCACAGTAGGGCTCAACGTATTTATAAGAGTCAGCTTGTTCCCGGAGGCACTTATCTCACATGCTTTATGTGGCTTGTCATGGCTTTCGGACTTAAGTGGGCTGTCAAAGCCGCTTATCAAGATCCTGAACGGTTCAAAAGGCTTCTAGACAAGTTCGGTGAGCTCAGCCTGCTGCAGGCTAGAGCTTGGGCTCAAACAGACATTAAGGCTTTCATAAGCCATGATGACATATGCTCAACGCAGGGACCATTCTTCCCACCGGAATGGATGCGTAAACACTTATTTCCATGGTATAGGAGATTGTGGAGCGAGCTTAAGTCTAAGGGTATCATAGTGCTCTTCTGCACTGATGGCAACATGACTCCTATAGTGGATGATATAGCTGAGGCGGGTGCTGAGGGCTTCATAATAGAAGAATGCTGCAACTTGGAGCATATAGCTGGGAAATATGGGAATAGCCACGCAATAATTGGAGGGGTTGATATAGGCGTATTAACCTACGGCGGAATCAGCAGCGTTATAAAAGAAGTTGAGAGATGCTTAAGAGCCGCCGGTTCATATCCAGGCTATTTTATCAATGTTTCAGGATCTATACCTGATAACGTCCCAGTAATAAACCTTGAAGCGTATTTTGAAGCGTCCAATAAATATAGGCGTAGACCGCTTAGAATATGAAGCAAATATGAGGATTAATGGGTCAAACATGGACCGCCTGATCCCAGCGTTTACTAAGATAACCAAATCTCATTTTATAAATTGCGCCATTTCTAAGCGGCTAAACCTTTTTTAGTTTTAATGCTGCTTAATAGATTTTGGTGCATTGCTGTGAAGATTATGGTGTGCGGTAAGGGCGGTTCGGGAAAAACGGTCTTAACGGTCTTAATGGCTAGGGTTCTTCTCTCGGAGAACTTTAAGGTTTACATAATTGACTCAGATGAATCTAATGTTTTGCTGCCAGCATTTTTAGGTGTGAAACCGCCTAAACCCCTAATTGAGTATATTGGCGGTAAAAAAGATGAGGAATTTTTGGAAAGGATTTTTCCTGACATAGTTAAGGCGCTGGCTAAGGCGAAGGAGGGAATAAGGCTTGATCTACTGCCGCCTGAATACATGTCGATATCAAATGAGGGGGTGGGATTGGTTGTTATAGGTAAAGTTAGAGAATACGGCGAGGGATGCGCATGCCCATTCAACGTGGTAACGAGAGCCCTGCTTGGCAACCTATACTTGAATGAGGATGAGGTTGTTCTGGTTGATACTGACGCTGGGGTGGAGCATGTGGGCAGAAAATTGGAGGAAGTCTGCGACGGGCTGATCATAATCGTTGATCCCACGGCTGAATCTCTTGAGCTGGCTCTAATGCTGAAAACTATAGCACAAAACCTGGGAAAGAAATTTTGGATAATAGCGAATAAGGTGACGGAGGATATTGAAGGATCGCTGAGGGAAGAGGCCGCGAAACTGGGTTTAAAGATCGATGGGATCGTGAGGTTCGATAAGGATCTGTATGTCTCTTGCCTAAGGAAAGAACCTCTAAAATCAAATATGGCAGCCTCAGATTTAAGAAGTATAATGAGGAAACTTGAGATAAGTGGCGCATGCTCATCTAAAGAGAATCGTTAAGAGGAGGTTTTTTGATGTGTTTACTGAAAGTTTATATTGAAAGCAGCTCCGCAGATAGAAAGCTCGTCGCTCAAAACGTCGCTTTGGTGCATATGGAAGGCAAATCAGTTAGGCTTATAGATGTTGAATCAAAAGAGGCAACTTTAACAAATGTGGAACCTCTATTAATCGATACTCTAAATTCGATATTGATCCTAAAAAGATCTGATTCTTAACAATTTTCTCCTTAAAAACAGTTCCCTCGATCTATTAGTCAATTTTATGATTTTATTTTTTCAAAAAAATCAATTTTTTTAAAAAATATTTTATCTCTTTATTTTTAAACTTATCTTTTCTAATTTTGACTAAAATTTTCATCATTTAAGTTTAATAGCTTCCCAATCGAAATATTTATAAAAAAATAATTGAAATATCTTAAAGATAAGGAGAATTAGCACTGTATGCAGCATCGGCGCATCAATGCATCCAACATTAAACGTAGAAAAGAAACGGTGGCTGCTCAACTTGGGCGTCCACATTATTGCAGACTTCCTGGGAGTGGACCCCGGAAAGATAGCGAAAGTAGAGGACTTACGTCCCATTTTGGATAGAGCTGTCTCTAAATCTGGCCTTCACGTCATTTCCTCAATTTTTCATCAGTTTGAACCTTTCGGTGTTTCTGCCGCGTATGTTTTAAGCGAGTCTCATTTAAGCGTTCATACATGGCCGGAGTACGGCTACGTTGCTTTAGATATATTTACCTGCGGCTCCGATGAGTGCGCTTTTAAAGCTTTTGATTTACTTATTGAGGAGCTTAAGCCTAAGATTGTAGAGAAGAAGGTGCTTAGAAGGGATTATTATGAGAAAAGTCAGAGATCAAATGCTTATCAGCCTTTTGAAATCTAAGAAGAGCTTCTGGGAGCTGCTTGATGAAAGCCAATGCTTAGTGAAGGATTTTATAACTGCCTTAAATAATCTTTTCAGGGAAGGGCTTATAGGCGTGGAAGGAAACACCGTCTATATAACTGAGAAGGGCTTAAAGGAAGTTAATGGAAACATTCTGGATTTTAAGAGCGAAATATGTGATAAATGCGGGGGCAAAGGGCTTATTCTGGATGGGAAATTTAAATATGTTTTTGAAGAGTTTAAGCGCATCGCTGAAAAGAGGCCTCCCCCAAATGCGTTTTTCTTTCAAGGATATATGCGTGAGTACGATGTAATATCTAGAATTGCCCTAATGCATAAGTATAATGATTTAGCTGATAAAGACTTCATACTTATTGGGGATGACGACCTATTAAGTGTGGCTTTAGCCCTTACAGAGCTGCCCTCAAGAATTTTTATCTTGGATATTGATGAGAGACTAGGGGATTTCATAAAAGCCATAAGTAGGGAATATAGGTTTGAAATAGAATTCCAGAAGTACGATGTCTCAAATCCTCTACCGAAAGATCTCAGAGGCAGCTTTGACGTTTTCTCCTCAGAGCCGCTGGAAACTCTAAGCGGGCTAAAAGCCTTCATATCTAGGGGTGTAGCATGCCTAAGGGAAAACGGCGTCGGATACTTTGGGCTGTCAACAGCTGAGGCGTCGTCAAAGAAGTGGATGTCACTTGAGAAGATGCTTCTAAGAATGAACTGCGTCATAACGGACATAATCAAAGATTTCTCAAGATATAAGACGCTCTATGAAACAGTTAGCTATGAGAACTTTACTACGAAGCTGAAATTTCAAGTAGAGATGAACCCTGGAATCTACTGGTATAAATCATCACTATTTAGGTTTGAGATTATAGGTAAGCCTAAACTGTTCGTGAATCCGGATAAACATGTAACCGTTATATACGTTGATCGGCGTGAAGATATAACTAACCCATTTCTGTACGTTAATGCTAAGAAGCCTAGAGCATGCTAAAAATAGATTTAAATAACCGTGAGAAGTAAACTTAAAATAATTGAATGACTTGTTTTAAACAAGTCTAATGATCGTGATGTTGGAGGATGAATAATGAGCAAGCCTGAAAAACCGCATTTGAACGTGGTCATAATCGGACATGTAGATCACGGAAAATCCACAACGATGGGCCACTTCCTATATCTCACTGGCGCAATCGATGAGAGAACAATAAGAGCCTATGAGGAAGAGGCGAAGAAGCTGGGCAAGGAGACCTTCAAATACGCTTGGGTGCTGGACAATTTGAAGGAGGAGCGGGAAAGAGGGCTGACGATAGATCTGCGTTTCCTAAAATTTGAGACTCCAAAATTCTTTTTCACCATAATAGACGCGCCGGGACACAGAGACTTCGTGAAGAACATGATAACTGGAGCAAGCCAAGCGGACGCCGCGGTTCTTTTTGTTTCAGCTAAGAAGGGAGAATTTGAAGCAGGCATAGGCCCAGGTGGACAAACTAGAGAGCACGCTTTCCTAGCCTTTACTTTAGGAGTTAAGCAGCTAATTGTTTGCATCAACAAAATGGATGATCCCTCAGTTAACTGGAGTCAGGAGCGCTACAATGAAATTAAGAATGAAGTGAGCCGCATGCTCAGGCTCGTTGGCTATAACGTTGCCAAGATTCCATTTGTGCCAACTTCAGGATGGATGGGTGATAATCTGGTTAAGCCAAGCCCGAACATGCCATGGTATAAGGGTCCAACGCTCTATGAAGCTCTTGACATGTTCGAGATGCCGCCTAAGCCGATTGATAAGCCGCTAAGGATACCGGTGCAGGACGTGTATTCAATAACCGGCGTTGGAACAGTGCCCGTTGGACGCGTTGAAACCGGCGTGCTGAAAGAGGGCGATAAAATAGTAATAATGCCATCTGGAATAATGGGCGAAGTTAAGTCGATAGAAACCCATCATACAAGAATACCGAGGGCTGAGCCTGGTGATAACATAGGCTTCAACGTTAGGGGCATTGCGAAGACCGACATAAGGAGAGGCGATGTCGTCGGGCCTCCTGAGAATCCACCAACAGTAGCTAGGGAATTCATAGGGCAGATAATAGTCATATACCATCCGACAGCTATAGCCGCCGGATACACGCCTGTGCTCCACATCCATACGGCCCAAGTTGCATGCAGGTTCGCGGAGCTCTTGAAGAAGATTGATCCCAGAACAGGCCAGACGATTGAGGAGAAACCGTCCTTCCTCAAAACTGGAGACAGCGCGCTTGTTAAATTTGAACCGTTGAGGCCAGTATGCCTAGAAGTCTACACGGAGTTTCCAGAGCTAGGGAGATTTGCTGTACGAGATATGGGAACAACTATTGCTGCCGGCGTGGTGAAGGAGATAACTAAGAAGGTGGAAACGGCGCCTAAAAAGGTTGCATAGTGAATAGGGAAAACCCGGCTTTTCAAGCCCTTTATTTTTTAATATTAACTTGAAAATTACGTTAAAAGAGGTTTCCGAAGCATCTATGAGCGAGGAAAAGATTGAAATAATATATTTCTACTCGGATTTATACGAGAGTAAGCGAAATCTCCTCCCAATAGTGCGGAAACTCCGAAAAAGAAAGAACTTACAAATACGCCTAGTTAATGTTGAAGATCCGGAAAATGAGGAATTAGCAGAGGTCTATGGTGTAAATAGCGTTCCGCTTGTTGTATTTTTGACTCCAAAGGGTGAGATAGCGGCTAGAAGAAGCATGCCGCTTTCGGAGATAACGATCATAAATGAGATCACCAATCAAATCGTTAAGGGAGATCTGCCTAAGCCGCACATTAATGATCTCAGGAGAAAAATTTTGGAATCATTCAAATCGATTCCGATGAGAAACGATCTGACCTTAATAATGGTTGACCAGGTTAAAAACGACATACTTGAGGCAGATTCAGAATCGGAAATTTATGACGCGCTTAGCTTTCATGTAAGCACGATAAATCACACGATAAATGATCTGGAAGAGTTCAAGAGAATCTTACAGAAATACATGAGAAAACAGCAGGATTTCATAATTTAATCCGGATTTTGCAATCATCCAATGTAGGATATTTTTTCCTCTTCGATCCTTCGAATCTCCCTTTCAGCGGCTTTTCTCTGCTCTTCTATCTTCCTCATTTTTTCCTCCATCTCTACAATCTTAGCGATTTCCTTATCAATATCGGTCAAGTCCAGCTTAAGGTTCAGCATTCTCATGAGAATTACTAAAATGCTTTTTGCAGCTTTAGGGTCAGGTATATAGCCGGGCGTCTCACCTAGGAGGCATACGCCCTCTATACCTTTAAATTTCGCTAGACCTAGTAGCAGCCCAGCCGCCCCAACTACTGGATTTCCAGGAGGGTTAATTAGCGACCCAGCCTCCAAGGCCTTCTTAAGCGCCTCCGGGCTTGTCGCTGAGGCTAGCACTTGCGGCGTGTCAACAACGTCCCTTCTATATCCGCCCACAGTTATGAGCATACTGACATTTTTCTTGCTTGCAAGCTCAATTATTGAGTCTGCAACTTCATACTGCCCCTCAATTGTTTGAGCTTGGCTATCGCCGGTCAAAAGTATTAAGTCACATCCTCCAGCATCATTCTTCCAGTAGTAAAACTCATTATTTAACAGTTTAATGCTGCCCTTATCATTCACTAGGACATAGTACGCGAAGTGAGGCGAATAAAGTTCAGCGAACTTTTTAGCCTTTAATTGTTTTATTAAATACTTAACGGTTATCTTACCAACCATCCCTAACCCTGGAAGGCCTTCTATAAGGATGGGATTTTTTAATTCAACATCCTCTTTCTCTACTATTATCGTTTTCCTCATTCGCCATGCTCCTTAAAACGCTTTTATATTTAGCGTATTTATCATCTGGAGAGAACTTTGCTGGATGAGGTACACTTACTTCTCCACCGCAATAGGGGCATTTATCCTTCTTGAGCGTGTATTTTCTGCATTTCACACATCTTCTCAGAAGCCAAACCATGATTATTTCCCACTTTGAGCTTCAAATGATCCCTGCCCTCCTAATTTAGTTATTGTTTCTATCGCGGTTTTTGCCACTCTGCTTAGTATGGCGTTTGCTTCCTTATAGTCTTTGGCGTTAACCTCAATTTGATATTTAGGCGGGGCTATCACATGTATCTTGACGTTCGATCCGTGCGTTGAACCGCTCTCTTTAGCCTTCAACAAAGACTCCTTTATTTTCAGAATCCCATCCGGTTTTGTGCATGTTAGATTTAATATGCCCCTAACTTTAACAGCCGACGGTTTAATTCTTTCTTTAGCGATTTCGGTCAGAGTTTCAGCGATATTTTTGGGCACGCCCACCTTTAACAGTGCCTCAACGCCGTCCCTGGCAGCGGCCTCTAATCCCCCGTAAATATCGCTAAATGAATCCTCGAGGACTCCGCCAACTTTATCATATAACTCATCAAGGGGCATCCCAAGTTTTTGAGATGCACTTCTGAGCAGGCTTTCCGCCTTCCTACTTCTCTTCCAAAGCATAAGTTTTTCTCTTTTCTCACGCTGTGTAACCCTTCTAAGCGAGAGATCTATTTGATTCTTCTCCGGATTAACTCTTAAAACCTTTAGTACGAGCTTCTCTCCTTCACGAATATGATCACGGATATTTCTTATCCAGCCTGAAGAAATTTCCGATATGTGGAGGAAACCGTCTTTTCCATACTCATCCAGCGTGACATATGCGCCGTACTCTGTTATCTCATTAACGGTTGATATGACGAGTTCCCCAACCTCAGGCCACTCGTCACTTTTAGATGCAGACATATTTTCCTATGCACCTACTCAAATATATTCACTATCTCGCCTTTAACGTTCGCTTTCCCACCGGTGGGTTCAGCCAGTGTTGATCCGCAAATATTGCAGCGCACGATCGATGCCACGCTACTAAAGATCACCTGTTCATTTCCGCAGTCTGGACATTTCACATGGAGAAAGAAGCTTCTCGGCTTCGGTATATTTCTCTCCCAAATCTTCATTTTAACACCTCATTAAATGCTTTGTTACTCTATCGTCATCTTCTTTAGACGTATGCCCTCTCTATGAATTACGTGTCCACAGTCCTTACACTTGAGCTTCAACGCTTGCTTTTTAGTTGTTTTCGCTTTACGTCTAAGTATCGGATATTTCTGCCCACCATAACCCTTCCTCTCACGTTCATGAGCGCGCTCACCTTTAGCAAGGGCTCTACGCCTGCCCTCCTTATATATGGAAACAGCGTGTACAGTATGCTTATTGCATTTTGGGCAATGCGTAACTATTTCTTTAGGCACGTTCATTGAGATCACGCCGCGCAATCATCATCAATTTTTGTAATAAAAGCAACATGGAAGTTTATTTAAATCTTTTGAGCGCCTCACCTTTAAGTTTTCGACGCCGTGAAAGAGCGGGGGACCGTAGCCTTCTTCCCTAACGTAGGGGATGGTTTCCCCCCTCTTAGGCGCTATTTTCGATCCAATGTAGGCGGCTAATATTGATGTTACTGGAGAAATCAAATACATAAGTACATCAAGTAATGTTGGTACATAATTTATATAGAGTGATGCCAGCGACTGATTGGCTGCATAAAGTGATCCTAGAATCATGCCGGCAACTATGGCATCGGTGAAAAGATACGTAACCATTGAAACTATGGCGGCGTCCTTCAGCCCCCTGGTTCCAGAGAAATATATGACGATTAAGGAAGCGATGAAATATGGCACAAAGTATAATTGAACATCAGCGAAAGATAAGAGAGATGATATGGTCAGTGATAGGAAGGAGCCTAGTAAACCTAACGTTATAGGCCTCGCCATAGACTCTGAAGGAGCAACCTGCCTTTCCTCAGCTCTTCTGACAGGAGCTCCGCAATTAGGGCAGAAAAGCGCGCCCTCAGGCAACTTAAAGCCGCATCTGCTGCAATTAGGCATCTGGGTCACCATCCTCCCTTAAGAATGGGCATTAGCACTATAAAAACTTCATGCATAGCGATCTAACTTCAATCGATGTCTTTATATTCGTCTAACCATTTCCTCATACTGTTAATTGAAGAGCACGTGATTATATATGGTGAAAGGTGAACTGCCACGTCAACCGGAGATAAACATTGGCACCATAGGACATGTGGATCATGGCAAAACAACCTTAGTTGAAGCCATTACTGGAGTTTGGGCGTCTAGGCATAGCGAAGAGTTAAAGAGAGGGATCACCATAAAGCTAGGATATGCCGACACTGCGGTTTATAGATGCCCCGTATGCGAAAGCCCGCATAACTATTCGACAAGCGAAATATGCCCAAAATGCGGCTCCAAGGGGGAATTTGTCCGCGCCCTTAGTTTTGTTGATTCACCAGGCCATGAAGCCTTGATGGCAACTATGCTTTCCGGCGCAGCGGTCATGGATGGGGTCATACTGGTTATAGCTGCCGATGAGCCCTGTCCTCAACCTCAAACCAGCGAGCACCTTGCCGCAATAGAAATTGTAGGCATTAATAAAATAGTTATAGCTCAAACAAAAATAGATTTAGTTGATAGGAAGCGTGCGCTTGAAAGCTACAAGGAGATAGTTGATTTTACGAGGGGAACAATAGCGGAGGGGGCTCCAATAATCCCAGTGTCTCCGCTTCATTCAGTTAACGTGGATCTGCTGCTTTATGCCCTAGAGAAATATATCCCCACGCCGCCCCGAGATCCAGCTAAGCCGCCGCGCATGTATGTGGTCCGATCGTTTGACGTTAACAAGCCTGGAACACCGATCGAAAATGTTGTTGGAGGCGTTATAGGAGGATCAATACTGCAGGGAAAATTTAGGGTCAACGATGAGATAGAGATACGCCCCGGGATCAGCCTATCCGGGGCAAGAGCCGCCTATGAGCCCTTATTTACAAAGATAACTAGCCTTCATGCTGGGGGAAGGTATGTTAATGAGGCTATGTGTGGCGGCTTAGTTGGCGTAGGCACCCTTCTAGATCCATCATTAACAAAGGCCGATGGACTGACTGGAAACACTGTAGGTAAACCCGGTATGCTTCCGCCGATAAGATACGATCTAACCCTGGAGGTCCATCTTTTTGAACGAGTAATCGGAATGAGGGAGCAGATTGAGGTCAAAAATGTAAATTTAGGGGAATCTTTCCTATTGGATGTTGGAACAGCCATAACCACCGGAACCGTTACACATATTAAAAGCGAAAATGTGGAGATGAAACTTACACGTCCAGTTTGCGCGGAGGAGAACTCAAGGATCGCAATAAGCCGGAGGATCTCAGGGAGATGGAGGCTCATCGGCTATGGAATAGTGAAATGAGCAATATTAGATTAGCCGAGAAATCCAGCGTCAATACTTTTTGGGCAGAAGTACGCAGCCACACGTGCGCTCAAATTCTAATCCCTTTTCCAATTCCAACTTATGGCTGAAAATGATGCGGCTCCGAAAAATAAATATCTTTTAATAAGCATCTAATAAATCCTTTAATGGAGGCTGAGTGACGAATTGGGTGAAAATTTTATCCTAAGAATAGCCAGGGAAGAATGGTTTAGGCAAGTTTTCACGGTGATGAAGTATTACCCGGGAATTGTTAGGCGCTGGGAGCCAGGCGGCTTAATCTTCTTAGTCAAACGTACTGATAGGGGCGACTCATTCGTGGGGTATGGTGTAACAAAGGAGTTTATCAAGAGAGAAGATCTCTCTGAGCATGAAAGAAGAGAATGCGAAAAGATGGGCTGGAAAGGAGCAATAGTATTCAATGAGCTATACAGGTTCGATCCGCCCCTGCCAATTAAGGAGACAGCGCTAAGCAGCTTAAGAGCGAAGGGTAAATGCTGGCATGGATATCCGTTGACAGATGAGCAAATGCACTCAATACTGAATGCTGCTAAAGAGTTATGCGTCATTCAAAAAGTAGGCTGAAGGCTTTAATAGTTGACACTCTCTCCACGACTAAAGTCGGGAAATTCTTGCTTCTAAGGTCTTCATCGGTTGGCCGTTCATCGCCCTTTTAGGCTCCCACCTCAACCCCTTCCATCTTAGAAGCAAAGGGTATGCCACTACCCCCGTTAACGGCTTCCACGGAGTGAATGCCCCGAGCAAGCCCTATATTCAGCTTGCTGGAACCTTCCTGCCCATTTCAGTCCGGAGCCTCATTCCAGCCTTTGGACATCCAGGCCACATTTCGAGCGACCCGCGCAAAACATAGTGCGGATGGGACTCGTATAAACCTATCGCCAATTCATCCCAGAACTAAAGTTCCAGGCTTTCTTGTCGAATTTTACTGTAAGTAACCCCCTAAAAGTGGGTAATAAACAATGTATTTAAAAACTTTCATAGTGCACTATTTCCCTAAGCGCCCTTTTATGAGGCGGGCTTGGCTTCTCGGCTGGATGACCAATAGGTATTATTGCAACAGGCCTTAAACCTCTTGGCATTTTCAATATTCTCCCAACTTCATCCTCATAGAATGCGCCAACCCAGCATGCTCCTAAGCCGAGCGCGCATGCTGCCAAGAGCATATTTTCAATGGCCGCCGCAGTATCCTGTATGCAATACAGTTTTGCTCCCCGACTCCCATAGGTCCAGCTGGATCTAACCTCATCTGCGCAGACAACTATTACGACTGGCGCTTTCTCTATGAATGCCTGGTTTAGGGCGGCTTTAGCAATTTCCTTTTTAGTTTCAGGCTTTCTAATTATGATGAACTCCCATGGCTGGATATTTCCAGCTGAAGGAGCCCATCTGGCGGCTTCAAGAATCTTCTCAAGGTCCTCGTTTGATATATCCTCAGACGTGAAGGAACGTATGCTCCTTCTAGATTTGAAAAGGTCAAATATATCCAGTCTCAGATCCTCCAAATATTGCTAATAAATTTTTCTTACTTGGAGAATATATGCATGTCGACTTGCAATATCTCCTCATGTTAGAAACCCTATTATTTATTCCTAAACCACTTAGGCTCTAGGATGGTGATACATTGACGAATGATTTTTCGGAAAGATGGAATGGTGAAAGAGGCGGATTGAAGGGCGCGCTTCATCCAATTAAGCCTCTGAAAAACCAGATGAACAAGGCTATTATGGGCCTTGAGCGTCAAGCGAATAAGGTAAGCGGCTACATTGAGCATTATGCAAAGCGCGAGGAAGAACTAATGGAGAGGCTTATCAAAGCCTACGAAGCACGCAATGAAACCAAAGCGAAGCAGATTGCTGAGGAGCTCGCTGAATTGCGTAAACATAAACTCATGTTAATAAATTCCGAGTTATCTCTAAACATGGCTTTACTTAGGCTCCGCACAGTATATGAATTTGGGAATTTTATGTCTGTTGTGGGCTCCGCGAAAGAAACCGTGCAGAAGGTGCGTTCGAAAATTCTTAATTTAGCTCCTGATGTAAGCTATGAGCTGAACAAGGTTGAAGCTACACTTAATGATTTGATGCTGGAGGCTGACCGGGATTTTAATTTAAACTTAAATTTTGATACGGTGGGTGAGGAGGCGGAAGAAATTTTAAGGGAGGCATCTATGCTTGTTGAGAGCGGGGTGAAAAGAAAGTTTCCGTTTTCTCCAGATGAGAAGAACAAATAAGGGCTGTGAACGGCACATTTTATATTGTCATTTCTATCTCACTTATGCTTCCTGCGTCAAGGCTACATATGTCTTCTATCTCGTAAACATTATCGTTCATGTCCGTTATAACGATTCTATTACCTATTTGCATAACGCTCATCCTTCCTCTAGTTTTAAATTTTCTTGGACCTTTATCGGTTAATACATTCCATAAAAATTCATCTCCGCTAGTCTCGATTTTCTCAATTTTTAAAATTCGCGGGATAAAGTAGATTTTATCTAAGAGCGCTTTTAGGTTTCTCATCGATTCCTCATCCAGTTCCTTATAGTTCTTTAATATGCATAAGTCTATGCCATAGGTATCCCTGAATATTATGAACTCCGGACATGTTATTGGAAAAGGCTTCGCTGGCATAAGCCCGGATAGAACTTTTCCATCAACAACTATTCTGAGAGCATCATCGTGCTCGTCAAATAGCACCTTCACCTTCTTCGGATCTAGAATATTAAGGCTCTTCAAGAAATCAGATAATGGCATCCTTCTCACCTCTTAATGGCGCCCACCATGATGGCTTCTTCCGTAAATTGAGCCCTATAAAGCTGACTGTATAACCCGCCGGACTTCATGAGTTCCTCATGTGTGCCAACCTCAACGATTTTGCCCTTATCCATGACGACTATTCTATCGGCGTTCTGTAGGGTTGACAATCTATGCGCAATTATAATGGTTGTTCTGCCCTTAGCGAGGTTCTCCATTGCCTCCTGAATCTTTTTCTCAGTTAAAGTATCGACCGAAGAGGTTGCCTCGTCAAGTATCAATATTTTAGGCTCAGTTAATATGGTTCTCGCTATTGCAACGCGCTGTCTCTCACCGCCAGAAAGCCTCCATCCTCTATCACCAACATTCGTGTCGTAGGCTAAAGGCTGATTCATGGCGAATTCATGGACATTCGCGGCTTTTCCGGCGGCAACTATCTCCTCCGGCGTTGCTTCCTGCTTACCATAAGCAATGTTGTAGGCTATTGAACCATAGAATAATGTGGGGTCCTGCAGAACTAGACCTATTTGAGATCTTAAACATTTGAGTTTTATCTTTCTTATGTCAACACCATCAATATATATGGCTCCCTCAGTTGGATCATAGAAGCGCAACAGCAGCTTAGTTAATGTTGTTTTTCCCGATCCGCTTGGTCCAACTATGCCTATTTTTTCCCCAGGCTTGATCTCAAGATCTATATTGCTCAATACTGGAACATAGGGGTTGTATCCGAAACTTACATTCTTAAATGTTATCGCCCCATTAAAGGTGAATTCTACAGCATCAGGAGCATCTTTAATGTCCGGCTCAACTTGCATTATTTCCAAAATCCTCTCGCTTGATGTGAGCGATGATTGTAGGGGTTCAAAGAGATTGCTTATGGTTTGTATGGGGCCATAGAACATGCCCATGTAGCTTACAAACGCTATCAGCGAACCAAACGTTATCTGCTCCTCCAGCACCTCGTGTCCACCAATCCACCAAACGATAGCTGTGCCGGTTGATATTGAAAAGCCTAGTAGCGGAAAGAACTTTATGTGAAGCAATGTAATTTTAAGGTTTGCTTTAACAAGATTACTCATCCTTTCAATAAGCCTTTTTAGCTCAAACTTTTCTTGAGTGAATGTTTTAACAACAATTATCCCCGGAATCGTATCCCATAAGAGTGAACTTACATCAGCCCATCTGCGCCAAGCCTTATGATAAACTTTATGCGATCTCTTTCTGAATAGCGGTATGCCGACAACAATTATGGGTATAGGTAATAGCGCAAAAAGGGCTAGGTTTAAATTCATCGAGAATATTATTACACCAATTCCTATTATCTGCAAAGTGCTTGTGATCAGCGTTTGGGTCCCCCACGTTAAAAACCACTGGACCCTTCCAACATCATCTGTAACTCTTGTCATAACACGTCCAGAAGTCATTCTATCATAGAAAGCGAGAGACAGCACTTGTAGGTGCTCATAAATTTTTATTCTCATGTTATAAATTATTCTCTGCCCAAGATAGGATAGGGTGTAGTTTTGAGCAGCGCCTAAACCCGCATTAAGCGCATAGACCGATATGAAGGCTATCACAATATAGGTGAGCATGCTGATGTTTCTTTTAGCAAAAACATCATCAAGGAGAATTTTCATGAGGTATGGCGGTGTTAAGTTTAGGGCTGTAATAGACAGCGATAGTATTACCGCTAGGATCACATAGTGAATGTGGGGTTTTAAGAAACCTATTAGCCAAAGAAGAGCCTGAGTCTTTTTCACATCGCTCTTTTTAACTAACAATTCTTCTAGAACTCTCGAGTCTACGTTTTCAGGGCTCAATTCTTTTTTAGCAATTTTATCTATGATCTTAGCCATGTTATAAAAGCTATCTAAATATTCACGGGAAAAGCGTATTGTGCTTCTGAATCCACTATAGGTCTCCAGAATTAGCTCAGAGTTGCCGATGTAGTCTTTAACGAACGCTGAGCGGATCTCGCTTAATGGAACTCGCTCGATGCTTTTTGTTATCGGGTTCAAAATTATAATTTCATCCCTAGTTAAGATAAGCCATCTTTCACCGAAATTTCCATTTTCATCAATATCGCTTGAAACATAATGGATGATTTCTTCCTCATTGAGAAGCGATTTTATTAAATTCATCCTGTTTAAAGTCCATTTTTCATCCGTCAATTGCCATATTTTCCTCCTCTAGGAGGAGCTGTACTTTTGATGAATAACAAATCTTAGTAATAAGTTTTCTCATCAATTAAACAGTATTCATATTACTGGTTTAATCTTCATAGCCCAATCTTAACTCTGCTTTTAAATTAGGTCTCATTATCTTCTTTTAAATTAATCCGCAAGTTTAAAAGTAACATTACTAAATCTTTTCTAGGAAAAGAAACTAATGTAAAAGTGTGGGGAAGCAGGCGTGAAATATCGTGTTTTAGGGAGAACGGGTTTGATGGTCTCTGAGTTAGGTATCGGTGGACATGAATATAGGCGGCCTCTTCCAACAACGCTTTCTAAATGGGGAGAGATGGACATGGGGAAGTTTGCGTCGACGCAGCCCATGAGAAACGAGATTGTCAAGAGGGCTGTAGAGGCTGGAATAAACTACTTTGATACAACGCATATGGAGGAGGTTATGTCGCTAGGTAACGCCCTAAAATTCCTTGGAATTGAAAGAGAGAAGATTTACATTGCCGCTATGATAGTCTTTCCATTCAGAAAGATGGGGGAGAACCCTAGATCTAAATGGGTGGATATCATCAAGGACGGGATGGAGAGAATCCTAAATGCTTTACACACAATCTACGTTGACATTTTCAATCTACATTTCCCAGAGAATGATTACTCAAGGGAGAAATTCAGCGTCTTCATGAACATTGTTGCAGAAGCGAAGAAGGAAGGCAAAGTGAGATGGATAGGTGCCTCAAGCCATGAGCCTCGATTTTTAGCTGAACTCATAAGAAAATATGACTGTTTTGATGTAATAATGGTGAGATACAATTATCACCTTCAGGAGGCTAGAGACGTTCTTTTCCCGCTTTGTAGGGCGATGGAAATCGGCGTGGTCGCAATGAAACCCTTTTGCTGGCCCTATTATGGGATACCGTTCATAAAGTTTGGGCCTGTTAAGGGAGAGGAGGGAAGCCCATATACGCCAGCTCAGCTATGCCTAAAATGGATTCTTAAGTCTCCAGAGATCTCAACAGTTGTGCCATCAATGAACAGTCTAAATGAGCTGGAGGAGAATTTAGATGGGATATCGAAAGAGGGAAAGATAGATGAGAAAATATTAAGCGAATACTTGAATGCGGCTACAGGTCCAGAGGCGAAGGAAAAACTTAAGAAAATGATGAGCGACCCAAACATTGATATAAGGTTCTTCGCTGAGAGAGCCTTATCTGAGATGGGAGCAAGATAAGTTTCTTAAAAAGAAGATGGAAGGTTGAAGATTACTCGCCAACGCATCATCATACCTTAAGGGGCATACACCTCGTCTCAAGAAATTCTTATTGGTGAAGTCCAGACCATAATGAAGTGTTTATAAAAATTCTTATATTTTTTAGCCGCTTATGCTAGGCTTGGTGTCCGCCTTGGAGAGATTAAAGGTTGGTTTCATAGGCTGTGGTGGAATAGCTTCGGCTCACGCTGAGAGACTTAAAGGCGTGAAAGAGGTGCGTATGGTGGCATTCGCTGATGTGGCTGAAGATAGGGCGAAACTGTTCTCCTCCGAGTATGGTGGAAGACCCTACAAAGATTGGCGTGAAATGCTGGATAGAGAGAACCTGGACATTGTTTATATTTGTCTACCGCCATTCGCCCATACGGATGAGGTTATGGTGGCGGCGGAGAAGGGCATTAACATATTTATTGAGAAACCCATCGCTCTAGATATGGATCTTGCGAAGCGTATGGTGAGGTCCGTGGAGAAAAGCGGGGTTAAGAGTCAAGTTGGCTATAATTGCAGGTTCGGGTATGCCATTGAAGAAACTAAAAGGCTTATACAGAACGGTGAAGCTGGCGATGCTGGGCTTTTTCTAGGAATGTATTGGTGCCATTTTATGAGGTGGGACTGGTGGAAGGATAGGAGTAAAAGCGGCGGGCAGCTCGTTGAGCAATCCACGCATGTCTATGACATTGCCCGATACCTCTGCGGCGAAGTTGATGTTGTCTATGGTCAGATGAACCGCAAATTCTGGAAGGATTCGCCAGACATAACAATAGAGGATTTAAGCAGCGTAACCTTCAAATTTAAGTCCGGCGCCCTAGGCGCCATAACAGCAACTCTCTGGGGTGCTTATGGGCAATGGTGGCTCAGATGGCATCTGGTGACAAAAAATTATACTATTGAATCTAGAGACACGAATACTCTAACGTTGTATTCGACAAGTCCTCCCCAAAAGACCGTAACCGTCTATGAGGAGAGAGATACGTATCTTCTTGAGGCAAAAGATTTAGTTAAGGCGATTCTGGAAGATAAAAGCACTAGAACGCCTATAGAAGAGGGGGCGAAAACCTTAGAGTTCACATTGGCAGCGGTTAAATCCATGGAGACAGGAAAACCAACCGCTTTACCGCTAGGCTAAAAAGGTTCTCGGCAAGGATGTGAGAGATTGAAGCGAGGGGTTAACGCGTGGATTTATCCCTCAAGTTTCAAATTTGAGAATGTGCTGCAAGTTTCGAGGAACATTGGATTTGACGGCGTAGAGCTTAACCTGGATGAAGAGATGCTGAAGATCGATAAAAGGGGAAGAGGCGAGATAGCTGATTTGGCTAAATCTCTCGGTTTAGAGTTGCCAAGTCTTTGCACTGGATTATTCTGGAAATATAATCTTGCAAGTCCAGACGCGAATATAAGGAAGAAAGGCGTAGAATTAATAAAGCAGGGGTGTGGTTTCGCCGCAGATATAAACGCCTCAATCTTTCTAGTGGTTCCTGGTGTTGCCACCCCTGAAATCTCCTATCAAGACTTGTGGAAGCTTTCCAAGGAAAGCATTTTAGAGGCTGCTAAGACGGCTGAAGAGTATGGCGTAATAATAGGTGTTGAAAATGTGTGGAATAGATTTCTTTATAGTCCATTGGAGTTTCGAAGTTTCATCGAGGAGATTGGACATCCGAACGTTAAGGTTTATTTTGATGTTGGAAACGCTTTCTTTCTAGGTCATCTGGAGCATTGGATAAGGCATTTAGCCGACCTAATCGTCTGCGTACATATTAAAGATTTTCAGATGTCGACGATGCAATTTAAGCCTCTATTTCAAGGAGATATATCATGGCCTCGAGTCATGAAAGCCCTCAGCGAAGTAGGCTATAGAGGATTC
This sequence comes from uncultured archaeon, assembly GCA_938091805.1. Lineage (GTDB taxonomy): Archaea > Thermoproteota > Bathyarchaeia > Bathyarchaeales > DTEX01 > DTEX01. Next base: position 18,974 of record CALKGV010000027.1, read on the forward strand.
TTAAATGTTGAATTAGGTCCTTATTTAGGGCATCCATTGAAGGCTGCCATGGACTCGAAGACAGCGTTGGATATAATGCTCAGCATGGTGTAAGGGGACGCCCACTTTATTTCTGCCACAATATGGAAATAGTATTTCTAAGCGTCTTCATGTTTAAGCTTAATCTTAAAAATTCCACATTTTCTCTTATAACACCGTAAGATATTTATTTGGTTGAGTTGCAATAGTGCATGAAATATGACTAGGGAGTGAGGCGGTAAATCTTGTCAGAAAGCAACTCTGTGCTAATTGGGCGAAAACCAGTAATGAACTACGTGCTGGCCTGCATAACGTTATTCCACGGCGGAGCGAAGGAAGTAAACATTAAGGCTAGAGGGCGAGCAATAAGCAGAGCCGTCGATGTTGCAGAGATTATCCGAAGGAAATTCCTGTCAGACGTCAAGGTAAGAAACATTGACATAGGCACTGAGCAAGTTCAATCTAGTAATAGGAATGCTCCGACAAACGTTAGTACAATAGAGATAACGCTGGTTCGCTGAATCGTTTAGATGATGCGGTGCTCCGCCGCCCCTCCTCTATTTTTGGAGGGATCAGAGGAAGGTGAAAGCTGAGATATGCCAGTTCTGTCTGAGAAGTGGGATACTATGTTCAAAATGTAAAGCGAAGTTAAGTAGGGGAGAAATTACCCCTCTAGATTTGGAAATCGCTCGCTTATTAGTTTCTATTGAAGATAAATATCCCATGCTTCAAGATGTATATTTCCATAAAGCCGTTGAGGCTGATGGGCTTCTCGCAATATTCGTCAAAAAGGGCGATATGAATAAAATATTGAGTTATGGAGGAAAAATAATCAGGTTTTTGGAGAATAAAACTGGAAAAGCAGTTCGCGTATTGGAATATAACACTGATGAAAGGAAGTTTTTGGAGGATCTCTTCGCACCATTAAGCATATTAACTATAAATAGGATTTGGCTGCCCGATGGGTCGGTTGAGACGAGGGTTATCCTTAAAGGGAAGGGTGGAAAAAAGGTTCTAGCAAATGTGGATGCGTTAAAGGAGATTGCTAAAAAAGTTAGGGGAACAATTCTTAGAATTGAATTTGCTGATTGACGGTGACGCAGCGGATGAAAAATGAAAATTGGAAGCGGACCCACTATACAATGGAGATAACGCCCAATATGGATGGTGAAGAGGTTGTTCTCACTGGCTGGATAAAGGAAATTAGGGATTTAGGCGGCATAAAGTTTCTCATTTTAAGGGATAAGGAGGGAACCCTGCAGATTACTGTGCCAAAGGACGAGGTGGATGAGCTCACGCTTAAGCATGCGGAAAGCCTACAGCGTCAAGACTGCGTAAGCATTAGAGGGGTCGTTAAGAGAATGGATAAGGCCCCTAGGGGCGTTGAGATCATACCTAAAAACATAATTATCCTCAACACGGCTAAGCAACCGCTTCCGTTAGATATTACTGGCAAAACTCCCGCAGACATAGATGTTAGGCTTGATGCTAGGGTGCTGGATCTCACTCGCGATGAGAATCGCGCAGTTTTCCAGATTCGACATGTGATTCTGGAAGCTATAAGGGACTTTCTTTCAAAAAACGGCTTCATAGAAATTCATACGCCTAAAATAATCGCGTCCGCAACCGAGGGCGGCGCTAACCTTTTCCCTGTAATGTACTTTGAGCGTGAGGCTTTTTTGGCGCAAAGCCCACAATTATATAAGGAGCAACTCGTAATAGATTTCGAAAAGGTTTATGAGATAGGTCCAACATTTAGGGCTGAGAAATCCCATACTAGGCGGCATCTAACGGAATTTACATCCATAGATATTGAAGCAGCCTTCGCAACCGCTGAGGACGTGATGGAGATCGCTGAAAGATTAATACAGCATGTATGTAAAATGGTTGTTGAGAAATGCTGCGAAGACCTAAAGACGCTGAAATATAAGGTTGAGGTTCCGGAGATGCCGTTTAAGCGGCTAACTTACGATGAGGTTATAAACGAGTTGAAGGACGCGGGGATAAAAATTAATTGGGGCGAAGATATACCGACGATTGCTTACCGGACTCTTGGCAGACTGCACCCATACTTCTACTTTATAATTGATTGGCCGACAAGCATAAAGCCGTTTTATATAAAGCCTAGAGATGACAAACCTGAGTTAAGCGAGGGCTTTGACTTAATGTGGCATTGGATTGAAGTTGCCTCCGGTGGAACGCGCATACATGATAAAGATCTTCTTATTAAGAGGCTGAGAGAGCAGAATCTGAATCCGGAATCCTTCAGGTTCCATCTGCAAGCCTTTGACTACGGTATGCCGCCTCACGCTGGCTGGGCTATAGGACTTGAACGTCTAGTGATGATGCTGACTGGCGTGAGAAATATAAGAGAGGCAGTTTTATTCCCAAGGGATAGATTTAGGCTAACCCCGTGAAGAAGATATTAACTTGGCGGAGGACGCGCCTCTAACCTAACTGGCAGAGTTAATTTTTCATTGCCCCTAATTATTGTCACATTAATTGTTTGCCCCGGCACCGTATTTTCCTCCAGATATGACGAAAGATCATCTATGCCAACTATTCTCTTATCGTTTATGGCTATGATTATGTCTCCGCCGATTGTTATTCTTTCACCGGCTATGTAAGCGAGCGTTGTTCCACCTCTTAAACCGGCTTTATCCGCCGGTCCGCCGTTTATGACCTTCGTTATTAACCATCCATATGTTACATTAGTATTCATAGCCTTCGCGATTTCATAGGTCATGTCGATCCCGAATGCACCAAGCCACGGATGCTTGTTATATGAACCCTCAGTTACTAAGGACTCTATCTCCCGCAATATTGTGTTGGACGGTATGGCGAAACTTATGCCTTGGGAGCCGCTAACTATAGCCGTTGTTATCCCAACAACTTGGCCATCATGATTCAGTAACGGTCCGCCTGAATTGCCCGGATTTAAGGGCGCCGTGGTCTGTATGACGTTGGCTATTGGGTATCCGCCCGTTGTTTCCCCAGTTATCGTTCTTCCTAAGGCGCTGACTACGCCAACGCTCATTGAGCCGGTTAATCCAAATGGGCTTCCAATAGCTATAACTAGGTCGCCAACTTTGAGATTTGAGGAGCTAGCTATCTCAAGCGGGTAATATTCGTTTTCAGGGGCACTGGCTGAAAGCACCGCTAAATCAGCGTATGGATCGGAACCAAGCAAATATGCTGCATATCCATTTCCATTAGCAAAGGTTACAGTAATATTTACCGCGGTGCTAACTACATGGTAGTTTGTAATTATTACCATTCGACCGGTAAAGTTGTAAACGAAACCGGAGCCCTGAACTTGCCCTACATAGTAGGGTCGCCCAAATATGTCGTAACGTAATATCAATCCCCTCACTACAACAATGGAGTTTTTAACCCGCTCATAGAGCTCCGTAAGCGAAATGTTTCTCTCTAGGACGAAAACCGTAGCATTTTGAGTTGAGGCGCTCAGTGATTCTAAAGAGGAGTTCAGTCTCGAGAGGTCGTCTTTGAATTTTTGAATCTGGCTTTCCAGATCATTGATTCTTCTCGAAGCCGACATGTAGCCAACTGAGTAACCGAGAATTACGGCGAAAAATAGGCTTAATACGACTATGGCGAGGAGAACGGTTAACTCGCCGATATTCATCCTCTTCCACTGTGGATCCGTAATCCCTCACCTCGATTCATACCGATTTAGATTTCTCGCTCCTCAATTTGGAGGAAGATTTCAAAGCCTATAAAGGTTTTTCAGAATTGAATCAAAATTATATAATGCGAGGGAAATAACTGTTCAGAATCATGAGGCACTCTTGAGCGCAGTTTAAGGCTTAATGTCTCGGAGCTGAAAAATAATGGTTTACAGCGCCCGCGAGTTAAAATATCTACTCGGCTGGCTTATTGCGGGGACTAGGGGAGGCGCCATGAGGGCCCGAATAATTGCGGCTCTGAAGGAGGCTCCTAGAAATGCAAATCAGCTCGCGAATATTCTCGGCGTGGACTATAGGACCATAAGGCATCATATTGAAATCCTTGAGAAAAACAAAATGATAGTCTCTGCCGGTGACAAGTATGGCGTCACCTATTTTCTCTCTCCCATTATGGAGGAGAACTACGCATTGTTTGAGGAGATTTGGAAGAAATTTGGAGAAAAAGAGAAAAAGGAGGAAGGAAATTGATTGATAAGATGGATAAGGATAGGAGAATAGCGCTTATAATTGTAGTTTTGTTAGCGGTAGCAGTTCTCTCAACTTTATGGAGCCTATATGTGACTGGCGTTCCGTTAGAGCGTCAAATCATGAGGAGACGCTGGGGTCTTACGGAGGGTCAAATGGGTGAGATTGAGCAGATAATAGAGAAATATCATAGAGGTGAAATCGGCTTAAGCGATCTTAGAAGGGTTTTGTGGTCAAGATTTAGTGAGTGGGGAATGGTTCCCCCACCGCCCATGTTGGATTTAGAATTATTCTACATCGTTAAGACAGTTATCTCCTCAGTTAACATTGCGATCGTGTTAATACTGCTGCTCATATACATGAACATATACCGTAAAACAAAAACCAACTTTACAATTGGACTGATAATATTCTCGCTTATACTTCTATTATACACTGTTTCTTCAAACCCAATTCTACAAACAATTTTCGGATATAGGGCATTCGGACTCGGCCCCTTCGCCATGCTGCCGGATGCATTCGCATTCATCGCCCTCCTAGTCCTACTATACCTCAGCCTCAAATAGGAAAAAGTAGGCTGAGCGCTTAATTATCTTGGTTCTTCCCTAACTAGGAATCAATTTTGATGTAATTCTGAAAAACCCTTTTATACACTGGCCCACTTCATGCTTCGTGGTGAAGCGGATTGAGGAGGACGATTCTGCCGGCTGTTTTAGGCTTAGCTGCATTAAGCGCTGTAATAGTCTCAGCGTATGGTGTCTTAGCATGGTATGGTGGTTATCCGAGGATAACCAGAGGGTGGGTTGAGCGTGGATCTACGTCTGTTTCAGCGGAGCCCCCATGTATCAGCGATGCGCAGAATTTCACGTGGGCTTTCAGACACAGCTGGAGATGGGCTCTGGGAAACAAATATTGTAGAGGGTTTGTGATAGAGTTAAGTGAGGGATTTAGGGAGAGGATTTTGAAGATAGCGAGCAGCGACACTGATGTTAAGAATCTTCTCAGCGAAGGCTATAATGTAAGTGACGTTAAAGTAATTCACATGAAGTTCACAGTTCAAGAGAATGGGCAAATCATTATGGAATCTGATAAAGTCCTGTTAACGCTAATTAATGGCGAAGGCAGCAGAGCTTTTGTGGAAATAGACTTAAAGGCTGAAAAAGTTACGAAAATAACCATAGTGAACATGGCTGTAATTAATAAAAGCACATCGACGACGTAAACCACCTTTCCCTTTTTCTGATTGTTGGAGGTAGGCTGTGAATGTTTTCCTGGAGCTTGGCGGTTAGGAACCTGAAGAGGCGGAGGTTAAGAACCGCCCTAACAGCATCGGGCATAGTTGTCGGTATAAGCATGATGTTCATTCTGTTATCTCTGGTCTCCGGCATGGAGACCCAGGCGAGAAGTATGGTTCGAGCTTTAGGAGGAGCCGACATAACCGTTTCCAACTCTACATCATTTAGGGATAGGATGGGTGGTGGAGGATTCTTCGGCGCCCTGCCAAGCCCCAGCACATTGGATGCTTCGATAGCGGAGACTATAAGCGGGATTCCAGGGGTATATGCTGTCTCCCCTCAATTTTCATTCAGCGGATCCATTAATAGCAGAAGGGTTACAGTGTATGGTATTGAACCGCCGCTATTTGAGGTGGTCACTGGCGGACTAAATATTGTTGAGGGAAGGTTCCTCTCGGAAAACAGCTATGGAGAGATCGTTATGGGAAAGGCGCTAATGGAAATCCTAAATCTAACATTGGGACAAACAGTTAGTCTCAGCGCAAGTCAGGAGGAAGAAGAGCGAATATTCGCTGTGGTCGGCGTATTCGAAACTGGAATGATCTTTCAGGAGTATGTGGGCTACATTTCATTAGCCGATGCGCAGAATATTACCGGTGAATATGGACTTGTGACGCAAATACTCGTAAAATGCGAGGATCCCTCCATGGTCAGCGATGTCGCATCCTTAATATCATCAACTGTGCCGGGCGTTAGGGTTACAACGCCTACAGCCGCCATTCAGCAGGCAAGCCAGATGCTGAACACTTTAACAATGTTCTTTGCCACAATTGGTCTAGTGGCTTTGTTTGCTGGCAGCTTCGGTGTTACTAACACGATGATCATGTCTGTGACTGAGAGGACCCGTGAGATCGGCGTCTTAAAGGCTATAGGCGCAAAGAACCATGATATAATGAAGATTTTCCTTGTGGAGTCTCTGCTGATTGGATTAATAGGCGGTGGCGTCGGCGTGGCTGTTGGAAGCATACTCGCATACGCATTTCCAATGTTAACCTCTGGACTATTCGCAGCTGGGGCTTCGCCGTTCGGGATGAGAAATCCGTTCTCCAGCGCGGTTAACCCGGAATTGGGCGGTAGGGCGACATCACCAATCATGTTTGCAACACCAGCAATAACGCCCCTGAACATCACAATATGCTTCTCTCTAGGGGCATTAGTCGGCATCCTAGCCGGGCTTTATCCAGCCTGGCGTGCTTCAAGGATGAAGCCCGTGGAGGCGCTTCGGCATGTCTAAGTTGATTGTTAGGACTATTGATTTAAGTAAGGTTTATAGGCGGGGAAAGGTTAACGTCCCAGCTCTGAACAACGTTAACCTCCAAGTCTCTTCAGGCGAGATAGTTGGCATTATGGGTCCGTCAGGGTCGGGCAAGACGACTCTTCTGAACATTATAGGTGGATTAGATAAGCCGACTCAGGGTAAAATCTTCGTTGACGGTGTAGATATAACATCGCTTAACGAGAAAGATCTAGCTGATTATAGACTTAAAAAAGTAGGCTTCATCTTCCAATTTTATAATCTCATACCAATACTGACGGCTCTGGAGAACGTTGAGATACCGTTAGCATTGATGGGGGCGCCTAAAGATGAGAGGCGGGAGAGAGCGCTCAGCCTCCTAAGGGTGGTTGGCTTAGAGAATAGGGCTGACCATAAGCCCGATGAACTGAGCGGCGGCGAGCAGCAGCGTGTAGCCATAGCCAGAGCCCTAGCGAACAACCCCTCCATAGTTTTGGCTGACGAGCCGACAGGCGATTTGGACTCTAAGTCGGCTATGGCATTTATGAAGATTGTTAGGGATCTGAATAGGAGGAACAATCAGACATTCATTATAGTGACTCATGATCCGCTTGTTGTTGAACAATGCACAAAAATCTACACAATTAGAGATGGTCGGGTAGAATCGGCATAGCAAATAACTGGCGCTCTTTTTAGTCCAGTTTTCTAAGATATTTTTGATGAAACCTTCGGCAGAACATATGAGAGCACGAAGGCTAGGGTAAAAAGCACCAAAATCAAAATTGTGAGAATCATGAGGATTAAATCGCCGCTCACTGCATACCCATAAATAACGGCTCCAAGAGCAGCAGCTCCGGAAATAACCTCTATAAACCTCTTACTTTTTGAATCTCTTCTAACATAAAGTGTTGAAATTAGACTTATTGACGCAAACATGAAGGATGCGCCGAAAACTATTCCAACGATGCTCTTTTCAAATAATCCTCTCACAAGCCATAAAAGACCAAGCGCGATGAAAAGAGTACCTTGAACCCAAGCCCGTTTATCCTCATCAACCATTGGGATCAACCTAATTTTTCACATGATTACTAATAAATTTTTAGTTAATGAATCACTCGTTGATCTGACTATTTTAGAAACCACTTTTTATTAATTGCCGGTCTGTTGAGGGCTTCATGAATTCCCTCAGAAGTATTGTTGCATACCCGCCTTTATGCAATGTGAAGCGGAATTTAACTGAGCTTTTCAATGGCTCAATTTTATCTTTAGAAATTTCGAAGCTAAAATCCATTATTTTCGCCAGCGCCGCCCTTAAGCCGCCTGGTATGTCAACCTTAATCATATGGGCGTTTCTAAAGTTCTCTTGCTTTAATCCCTCCTTTTCCAGAATCTCCCTTTCAATTTCGCCTTGCAACCCGCCTGATAGATGCTGCTTAAGTCCAATCAGCGGTATCGCAATGGCCATTTTCCCTTTCTTAATCTCCTTATTAACCAGTGAGATGTTGCTTAACTCAACTTTGATGAAGTTCTTCATCGGCATCCCTAAGCCATCAAGCTCTAAAACATAATCGCCTACATGCGCCTCCTTAAGGGGTATCCCACGCTTAATTCTCTCACTTAAAATCTTGTTAAATAGAAAGGATTGATATGCTTGAACAAGAAGTTTACGAAGATTTAGTGGAAGCTTGTTTAAGGCTCCCAGAAAGTCATTTGGGCTTCTTGAGAGGTGGGCAAGCATAAGTCTCTCATAAGTGAAGTTTTCGGGAAACTTTTTCAAGATCCTCCTGAAATCCATCGTCTCATTAATTTCCCTTCTCAGCATCCTAACCTTAGGGTTTTCAAATGGGCTTTCAAATGTTAGGAATGTTAGCACAGCGCTCTTAAAGTCGCCTTTAACTATGTGTCTCCCAACAACATGCGTTATAGGTCTGACGGTTCCAAACCTTTGATGCCCGAAGAAGCTGGGAACTCCACCGAAATCCGCTAGTTCATCGTTAATTCTCCTTATTCTCCTCAGCACCGTTGATTCTTTAAGCCTTATTGAATTGACGGTTATTGTAAATTTGTTACCGAATAGTTTTTTAGATGATATATAATCGTTTGAGAAGCCAAGAGGCTTAACATATATATTTTTCAGGCATATGCCTGAAATTCTCTCAGCCGGCATCCCGCCTATACTTATATACTGCGCCGTTAGGGCTTCAGCGTCTTTTATTCCAGCGAATCCTATTCTATCTAGGCTTATACCTAATGCTCTCGCTATCTTTTCAACCGCAAGCAGTGTATCCCATTCCCTCTTAATTAAAATACATATAAGATAGCGCCCACGCTCATTTAGAACCGCACTATTTTCCTCCGGATGAACAGATGCCTTCGTCCCGTCTAGAAGGATCTCTTCAACGATGAAATCCTCAATAGAACGCTTTATTACGCCGCCTAAACCGCTGGTTTTTGAGGCGTAAACCTCCATGCCGATTCCAACTTCAATCCTTGATATATTAGGCATAATGCAGCATCCTTTAGTAAAGCGTAAGGCTTCCAGTAATTTTATCTATGAGGTTTGAAGGCGCCGGACCTATGCCTAGAACAGTTATTGTGCCGGGCTTAAGCTCCGTCAAACCCATATCTGAAATTAGAGCTGTTGGAAGATTAAGATCCTTAGACTTTCTCTCTAGTTCTATGAGTTCGGCTTCGGAGTTCACTTTTAAGGCTATTTTGCATTGTCCGCTCTCGATCCATTCCTTCCACCATAAGAAATGATTTCTCCTAGCCTCCTCAGCCGATGAAACAGCTGCGTGGCTCGCCTGAACAGCTGCCTTGCCGGGGCTCATCTTTAAATCGGCTCTAAGCACTATTACCTGCTTAATTTTGAAGTTCGACAATGTTTTAATCCTCTCTGCCCTAAACATTTTTACAGCGGCTTAAGATCGCATCAGAATAGCTCCTGCTCCCTTCTCTTTAACTTTTTCCCAGCGTCAGAATATTAATGCACATGTAGATTGGCATATTAGAAACTGATATTTAAGCATCGATGAAAAGTATTGCAAAGAGAGGAGATTCTGTTGATACCTCTTTATTATAAAAAAGCATCTAGCCCTTTGAAACATAAAAAATATTATGGTGACAAGTTATCTTCTTATCATAATCTTCATATGAGGTATATTCTATGAGCTGGGACGCGCGCTGGAGAGTGTTGGCGAACGCAATTACTGATCTACGTAGAAGTGGTGTAAGTATACCGCCAAATGTTATTAGAGATTTACGCTCAGCAAAAACAATAATGGAAATTATTAAGGTTGATATGTCCCGCCCGGAACATATTTCCCGCCTTGAAGAATGCCTAGGTAGTATTGAATCTTATGTTCTTTCAACGGCTGAAAGCAGGCTTGGGTCGAGTTATGTAAATGCCTTATTAAGGAAACTCCACGAGGTGGAAAGAATCCGTGTTCAGGCTGAGATAGAAACCCAAGCGGGTTTTCATCCAGGCCTTCCAAGAGAAAAGAAGTGGTTAAGAATTCAGGTCAGCAATGAGATTCCAGTTGAAACGATTAGAAATATTGCCGATGAAACCGGCTTGGAATCTAGGATTCAGGAGGACGGATACGTGCTTATATTTGGTGAAGAAGAGAAAATTAAGGTTTTCATTAAAAGAATGGCCGAAATATCCCGCGCTATCAGAGGAAGCAGCCCTACGGATTAAATGCAAGAGAGGGGATTTGATGAAGAACTGAGGAGGGAAAAAGCCTAGGGATGCCTTACATTAAACGAATAGAAATAAATGGTTTCAAAACGTTTGGCTTAAAAACAACGCTTACATTTGAAAGGGGCTTTACAGCTATAACTGGGCCGAATGGTAGCGGTAAAACAAACATAATTGACGCGGTTCTATTTTGCATGGGTGAGTTAAGCGCTAAGAGGCTTAGATCTGAGAGCTTCTCCAACCTCATATTCAACGGAGGCTCAAGCTCAAGCGTCAGGAAGAATGAGGCTAAGGTTGTAATTCAATTTGACAATTCGGACGGGCGTATACCGGTTGAAACAGCAACTGTCACCATATCGCGGGAAATTGACCGGAACGGTGAAAGCACCTATAGAATAAACGGAAGAAGGGTTCCTAGAAATCATCTGCTTGAGGTCCTCTCAATAGCCGGTATAAGCTCTTATGGACACAACATTATTCTTCAGGGCACACTTACACGTATGGCTGAGATCTCACCACAGGAACGAAGAAAAATAATTGAGGATATGCTTGGAATAGCGCAATACGACGCAGAAAAGGCTGAAGCTGAATCCAAGCTTAAAGAGGCTGATATAGCGATAAAAACCGCCTTAGGTCAGATAAGCGAGGTTCAGAAAAGGCTTGAGGATTTGGAAAGAGAGAGAAATAACCTCTTACGATATAACTTTCTTAGAAGAGAGATTAAATACCTTGAGGCTGTGAAAACCTCCTGGGAGATAAAAAGGTTAAGAGCTGAAGCGGAAAAGATATCGCGTGAGATAGCGGATCTTGAAGAAAAGAACAGGATAATTTTAGAGAACAGGGAGAATCTGAGGCTTAAACGCCGCGATATGGAAGGTGAACTGCGAAAGCTCGGTTTTGACGAGGTTGAGAAAAAGCAAGCCTGCATTTTAGAAATCCAGACGGACATAAGTAACCTTAAATCTAGACTTAGTGAGATAGCGTCTAGAGTGGGTTCTGGAAGAAGCAATCTTGAGAGGCTTAAAAGGATTAGGGAGAGCCTTCAACAGCGGTATACTTCAGTGCTGAGGGAGATCGAGGAGACTGAGGAGAAGATTAAGCAGCTTGACGCTGAGCAATCTAGACTTAGCGGGGAAATTAATGAGAAACAAGCCCTTTACGAATCCATAGTGCAGGAGCTTTCCAAGGTAGGATCATTATTTGAGGAGAAAGCTAAGAAAATTAATGACTTAGAAGATGAGCTAGGCAAAATCAGCAAAGAAAAAGTTTCGATAGAAGGTGAACATGCAAGGGCTCAGTCTAAAATAAACGTTTTTGCGCAGAGATTGGAGGATCTAAAGGTGAAAAGGGACGAACTGAAAAATTCGTACGGAAGACTTCAAGAATCGCTGTCTAAGCTTCAAGAAATAATGAACGCCCAGACGGGGCGGCTGAACAATCTTAAAGAATCTCTTGAAAGACGAGTTAAACGGAAAAGCCTTGTGGAGAGGGAGATTAAAGAGGCTGAGAAGGTCGCTGAGTACGCGAAGGGGGTGCTCATCGAGTTTGAGGCGCAAAAGAAGATGGCGAATAAAATCAAATCTGAGGAAAATGCACTAAAAAATATCGAAGACCTCGCCGCTATGGGCGTTATAACAGGTGTGCATGGGAGACTTAAAAATCTAATAAAGATAGAAAATGGCTATGAGCGGGCAATAGAAGCTGCGGCTTCCGGATGGCTTAACTCGCTTATTGTGGAAGATGTGAATGTTGCATTTACATGCATGGAAACATTAAAAAGGGTGAAGCTTGGAAGGGTGAAAATTATTCCCTTGAATAGTTTATCATTTAATAGTGATGTTAAAGTTCCTGAGATTGAGGGGATAGTTGGGAAAGCATCCTCATTTATAAAGTCTGAAAAACGTTACGAACAGGCGGTAAACTTTGTCTTCGGAGATACATTACTGGCTTTAAACGATGATGCTGCATTAAAGGTTTCAAAAGATGGTTTTAGGGCGGTTACTTTAAGCGGGGATCTATATGAAGCTGGTGGGGGTGTTGAAGGCGGCTACTACAGAGCTCCTATCGATCTTTCATCCTTCATACCCAGCGATGAAACTTTGAAAAACCTGGAGCGAGCAGTTAAAGCTTTAAGGGGGCATCTTGAAAATAGGGAGAATATTGTTGCTGAAATAGAGAATGATATTGCTGAAACAAAAGTAGAATTAGTGAAGATCTCTGAGTCCATGGTTAAGCTTGAGAGTGAAGCTGAGCGGATTAAAAAGAGCATGATTCAAGTGGAATCAAGCATAAAGCAGGTTGAAAACAACATATCTGACTTAATGAATCGCATAGAGAAGGAAAAAGCGCAAATAGCCCTCTTCGAATCGCGCCTTCAGGGGCTCAGCGAAATGGAGAAGTTGAAGAGAGAGGAGATGGAGCGCCTAAGAAGCGATGTCAATCTGCTAAAGGTTCATGACGCTGAGGCGCGGCGCGAATCAGTATCCAAGGAAATGATCCTTTTAAGGCAGAAATATAACCGAGTTGAATCCGAAATTTCAACTTTAAGATCTAAGTTGGAAAACGTTTTAAGGATCAATCTAAATGACTTGACAGCGCAGCTGGAGGATGTGTCTGAACAGATTTCAGCCTTAGAGAATGATATTGCTGACGCATTGAGAGAGGATCAGGAGACCAGGGGAAGAATTGAGGAGCTGGAGAGGGCTAAAATTGAAATCTCTAAATTGATTTTAAGAGATAAAAAAGAGGCGGAAAAGTTTACTTCGCAAATAGATGTCATAGACAATGATCTGCTGAAACTCGAGAAGATATATGAGGAGGGGGTTAAAAAACTTAATGATTTAAAACTGAAGATCCAAACAATAAATCTCCAGCTAAACCAGCATATGGAGCGCCTTAAAACGCTGGGCTATGAATCTCCGCTGGATATTATGCAGGGCGCGCTTGAGGGTATTGATTCCCGGGTTGAATCTATGAAGATGGAAATCGACCGCATAGGCGCAGTTAATCAGCTCGCCGACGCGCAGTATGTGGAACAAGCCTCAAGATATAAGGAGCTATCCGTGAGGTTAAATGAGTTAGAAAAGGAGAAGATGGCAATCGTAAAATTCATTGAGGAGATTGAGCAGAAAAAATATAGAATTTTCATGGATGCCTTCAATAAAATAAATGAACGGATAGATAACTGCTTCTCTAGATTAACTGGCGGTGGAAACGCCTCTCTTAAGCTTGAGAACCCTGATAATCCCCTCGCTGGAGGGGTTGACATGGTTGTTCAATTTCCAAATAAGCCGCCCATTCTGATCAGTGGGGCAAGTAGCGGGGAAAGATCGGTTTCAGCGGTTGCATTCCTATTCGCCCTACAAGAGTTTTCACCCGCCTCATTCTACTTATTTGATGAAATAGACGCTCACTTAGATGCCTTCCATGTTGAAAGACTAGGCGAGCTCTTAGCTGAAGAAGCATCTAGGTCGCAGCTACAATTCATAGTTGTAACGCTAAAGCCCGAGATGATAAGTAAAGCCAGTAGAATATATGGCGTATATGGGCAGAATGGGATATCCCATGTAGTTTCAACAACATTTAAGGGTGTAGCGTAATTATGGAAAATATGAAAAAGATGGAAAAAGAATCTGGCAAACCATTCTATTTGCATCCGCCCTGGGACATATTATTTAATTTAGAGAGGTTGCGGAAGATCAATCCATGGAATATAGACATAGCTTTCCTGCTTTCTTCCTTTCTTGAGGAAATGGAGCGGAGGGCAAGTGTGGATTTTAGAGCCTCCGGTGTAGCTCTTGACTCCTCAGCATCCATATACCTCATGAAATCTAACCTTCTCCTAAAACTTGAGGAGCCTCCGGAAGCTGAGTCGAGGCAGAGCGCCGTCGATTTTGTTCCCCCTCCCTTAATCCTTCCGTTACGCTATGAGCTAACCACGACAACGATTCAGAATCTTCTGGAAGCCCTAGATGAAGCCCTTAAAAGTGAGAATCTTCTCCCAATTAGGACACCTTCTAAACCAATACTGCCTCCGCCAGAAATTATGCCTACTATAAGCATGTATCTAATGGAGATTGAGAAGGAAATAGAGAGATTAACCAGCAAAATGCTTATCTTATCTAGAAGAGGTGAAATTTTATCATTCTCAAAGCTAGCTGAAGGTTTAGCGAAAATTGAAATAATAAAAGTGTTTCTAATTCTTCTTTTCATGGCGCATAAAGGTAGAATAACCCTGTGGCAGCAAGAAGATCTGGGCGAAATATATATAACGCTTAATGGAGCTGGAGCGGTCAGGATTGAAGGCGATGGCTAATAATAGCGTCCTTAGCGCTCAAATAATCCAAGGGAAAAGAAAAAGGGCAAGTAGGGAGGATGTGGAAACAAAATTAAGGCTTATAGAGGCAGCGTTGTATGTTGCCGGCCGACCACTGGATTTGAAGACTTTATGCAGCATAGTTAACTCACGCTCTGAGAGAAAAGTTCAAAAGCTTACTAGAATGCTGATTGAGGAATATAAAAAACGCAACACCGCCCTGGAAATACTTGAACTTGAGGATAATAGATTTGTTCTGCAACTTAAAAATGAGTGTTCAGACAGGGTTAGGAGACTTGCCATTAGACCTTTGCTTACAGATGGACCGTTAAGAACACTATCGTATATAGCCTATAGGCAACCGATCGCCCAGAAGCAGGTTATTGAAGTTAGAGGTAAACACGCCTATAGACATATAAGCGAACTTGTGGAAATGGATCTGATAAGTCGGGAAAGAAACGGCAGAGATTTCATTTTAAGAACCACCGATTACTTTGCCGATTACTTCGGTTTGAGCCGTAACGTTCAAACCATGAAGCGCCAGCTAAAAAGAATCTTTGATAGAAGGGGGGAGGAAAAGTTGCCGGCCGATGGCGCTGCTAGAATGCAGGGGCAACAAAGTGAAACCTTAAAGTAATTGCGGCACTTCTCCAGAGGCGAAAACCTTATGGACAGCTTCATCGCGGTTTTTGATGTAGGGAAATCTAATAAAAAATTCCTAGTGTTTTCCGAAAACTTGGAGCCCATCTACTCGGAGTCGGTAAGGATAGATGAAATAAGGATTAATAGCTTGATATGTGATGATGCTGAGTCGATGCTCTCTTGGATGCGGGCTAAATTAGCAGATGCTGATGAAAAGTGGCCTATTAAAGCATTGGCCGTAACAACGTTCGGCGCCACAATTGCTAATCTGAAAAGCGGCTTTTTAAGATTGCCAATAATATCTTACAATCAAGATGTTGAAGAGCAAATTAAGGAAAAATTTTACGCTGAATTTGGGAGTCCCCTTGAACTTTATATGTTGACCGGTACACCGCCATACGGTCAACTCTTAAACGCCGGGATACAGATATTTTGGATTAGAGAGAAGTTTCCGGAAATATTTAATGATGTAGATGAAATCCTATTTCTGCCGCAGTACCTCACATATGCGCTTACTGGCTTAAAGTCCAGTGAGGTTACGAGCCTAGGTTGCCATACATACCTATACGACATAACTAGGAGGGGATGGAGCTCAGTTGCTGAGGGACTTAGGGTTAATGCTAGGTCGCCAAAGATATTTGATGTCTGGAGCCCTATAGGCGAGTTTAAATTTAAGTCTTCAAATTTGCTTGTGACACCCGGCATACATGACTCAAACGCATGTCTACTGCCCTATATCGCCAAGGGAGGAGATTTCCTCTTGGCTTCAACCGGCACATGGTGCGTGTTTATGTGCCCAATGGAAGATTTCAGGCCTAAACGTGAGGATCTGTACAGGGACGTCCTATATTACGTTGATGCCTATGGCAGACCAGTCAGATCCTCAAGATTTAAGGGAGGCTTCGAATACGATTACTACAAAACAATTATAGAAAATAAATTCTCAATAAAGCCTGAGAACATGAACTTAGATATGAACGTTCTAAAGGGAATTTTAAGACGCAAAGATATTATAACACCTGGTCTAGTAGAAGGTTCCGGCCAATTTCAAAATTCAAAGGCAAGGATAATTGGTGAGGCGTTCCGCATAGGTGCGAAGGAAGCCTACCACTTGCTTAATCTATATTTGGCAGTAGAATCCTATGTTGCAATAAACTTGGTGACTGGAAAAAGAGATGTCGACATAATAGTCCAGGGGGGTTTCGCTAAAAACAACATATATCTCGCGACTCTATCAGCACTTTTTCCAGAAAGCAAGATTCTAAGAGCAACATTTCCTGAGGCAACCGGTTTAGGGGCGGCATTATGTGCTAAATGCGCTTTAGAGGGGATTAAGCCACATGAGATAGCTAAAGATCTGCTGCTAATTGGTGAGGAGGTTCCTAAGCCGCCGCTGGACATGGATGATCTTAGAGAATATTTGGAAGCCTTCATTAACGAGGCATCTTTCAGCCGCTAAACTTATATTAACCTAAGATGTCTCTTAAATCCTCAAGAATATGAGAGGAGAATACTGATGTCCGTGTGGCATGGTGATCTGCATAAAAAGAAGCCAAGTGGAGGGAAGAGAAGGCCGTATAGGGGAAAAAGAAAGTACGAAATGGGCTCATTTCCAACAGAGACAACCTTAGGGGAACATGTAACTAAGGCAAGCCGGAGAAAAGGTGGAAACGTAAAAGTTAGATTGGTGAGCGCAAAATGGGTGAACGTTTCAAACCCTGAGACCGGGGAAACAAAGAAGGTTGAAATTCTTAGGGTTGTGAAAAATCCAGCTAATGTGGATTATGATAGGAGAGGCGTAATAACGAGGGGTTGCATCGTAGAGACCCCGCTGGGAACAGCCCGCGTAACATCAAGACCAGGTCAATATGGCATTTTAAACGCGGTGTTAATCAGTAAGAGGGAAGAGTAGCCTGAGGATGCGGAGAAAAAACGAGGTAGTGCTCTGGACTGTTTACTTTGATTCTTCGAGGAGCAGAAGCGCAGGGAGGCGTTTACCTAAAAATCTCAGCGTGCCCTCGCCGAACATAGAGATGCTGGAAAAGGCCGTAGAAAATCTTGGCCTAAAATATGAGGTTTTTCCAGAAGCAGCATATTCACGTCGCCCATGGGTTAAATCAGGTTTTATAATAGCGGAAAAAGGGAAAAGAAGTAAAAATAAAATTCTTAAAGATGTTGCAACTGAGATGATTAAAATTTCTAAGGGTTCAGCGTAAGGTTCCCTAAGAAATGCTTAAATAATTGATTGAGTTCATTTTTTTATCCATCTTTTTGGTGTAGGAATATGAGTTTGAAGAAGATCGGTCAAATTCTGTATGCTGGCCCCGGCAACAAAGCTATTGCCAAGGTCGAGGTTCCTCCAGATCTCGGCGCAACAGTTTTCGACATCAGAAAAAAACCAATAGGCGTGGTTCTCGATGTTTTTGGACCCGTAAGTTCACCCTACATTGAAGTTGAAGTTAAAAGGCAGGATCCGAGGAAGGTCATTAATTATCAAATTTTTGCTCTTCCAAAATCTAAGCATATTAAGGTTAAGGGGAAGAATAAATGAGCGAAGATGAGGAACGCTCTCTTCCCCCCGGCTTTAAGGACATTCAACGTTGTCCAGAGTGCGGCAGCGTAAGGCTGGCTCTGGACTACGAATCTGCAGAAATAGTTTGTATGGATTGCGGCTACGTCATAGATATGAAAATAGCTGATCAAGGGCCGGAATGGCGTGCCTTCGACAATGAGCAAAGGGATAAACGATCTAGGGTTGGTGCGCCGGTAACATTTACAATGCATGATAAGGGCTTATTTACGATGATTGATTGGCATGACAGGGATGCTTTCGGCAAAAAGTTTGATGCTGGGCAGAAAGCTCAGATATATAGGCTTAGGAAGTGGCAGAGGCGGATAAGGGTTTCAGATGCTATGGAAAGAAACTTGGCTTTTGCGCTCTCGGAGATCGCAAAAATAATTAACAATTTATCGTTGCCTAAAAGCATATTTGAAACAAGTTCTATAATCTATAGAAAGGCAGTTAAGGAACACTTGATCCGCGGCAGATCGATTCAAGGCATAAGCGCAGCCTCAGTATATATTGCATGTAGACAATGTAACCTGCCGAGGACCCTTGACGAGATAGCGGCTGCGGCAAACATAAATAAGAGGGAGGTTGGTCGAAGCTATAGATTCCTCGTTAAGGAGCTTAATCTCTCCATACCGCCGCTTAAAGCAAGCCACTACATATCAAAATTCTCAAATCAACTTGTGATGCAGGGGAAGGTTGAGGAGATCGCAAATAAAATTTTGAGAGCTGCATCTGAGCTCAAGCTAACCTCTGGCAGAGGACCAACTGGCATAGCTGCTGCAGCGAGTTACGTGGCTTCGGTTATAGTTGGTGAAAAACGAACGCAAAGAGAGATAGCTGAAACAGCAAAAGTAACCGAGGTGACGATAAGGAATAGGTATAAGGAGATTGTTGAGCGGCTGATGTTTATCGTAACACTTTAGTCAAAATTAACGCTCATCCGGGAAAATGGGTCTTCTGAAGATGAGGCTGAAATAATCTCGTTTCAGGAATATCCTCTTGGTCGAAGTTATCTAATCCCTCCACTGTTTCACTGCGCATACGTTTATAACATTTAAATCGTTACAGATTAGGGTAAATCCCTGGATGAGGGAAGAAGAAACTTGAGACGTTTTTCGATTACTGGACTATAGAGTATGGAGTGCTTGATAGATTGAGAGAATCAAACGGCCTAGACATGATCGTTGAAATTATTGAGCGGCTTAAGAATAGCGAGGTTAAGGATTTAGTTTATGTCAGAATTAAAGAGTTTAGGGAGAACATGAATAAACCTATTTCTGAAATCTTTAAGGAGCTTTGTTTCTGTCTATTAACTGCAAACTTCAGTGCAGAGAGAAGCCTTAAAATTCAATCTGAAATAGGAGATGGCTTCTTAACCCTTCCAGAGGACGAATTGGCATGTAAGCTTGAGATGTTTGGGCATCGTTTTCCTCAGTCAAGAGCCAAATATATCGTTGAAGCAAGAAAAATGCTCGATCGGTTAAGAAATGTTCTACGTTCATCTGCGAGCAGCTGGGCAATAAGAGATTGGCTGGTTAAAAATGTTAAGGGCTTGGGCTATAAAGAGGCAAGCCACTTCCTCAGAAACATCGGCTTCATGGATCTGGCCATTGTGGATTTTCACATAGTTAATCTTTTATCTAGGTATGGATTAATTGTTAAGCCGAAGGTTCTGACGGCGAAGAAATATTTTGAAATTGAAAGGGTTCTTAAGAAGATAGCGGAAAAGGTTGGGCTTGATCTAGGGGTCCTGGATCTATACCTTTGGTATATGGAGACGGGAAAAGTTCTTAAATAGGCCTTTTAAATACCGAAAAAGAATGATTTTTATTCCCATATAAGTTTAAATTTTTTTTAAAGAGCACATATTGACGAAAGAACGGTAAAAGTTGAACTAATTGAGAAAAAATTGATTTTTCAAATCCTTTTTAATGTTTTTCTTCCGTATTTTTCCCCGGAATTTTTGGCAAAAATTTATTTGATTGTTATATTCTTCTCATGTGGGTGAACCCCATGTCAAAGAGAAAGACCCCGCCAAAGGAGGAAGAGGAAGAAGAGGAAGAGTGGGAAGAAGAGTGGGGCGAAGAGGACTGGGAAGAAGAGGAAGAGTGGGAAGAAGAGGAAGAAGAGTGGTAAGCCCCATCTTTAGCTTCCCAGCATTAACTGTAATAACCCCTATTTTTACTAATTTTTAAGAATCAGCTTCTTTCAGGTTTTCATGGCGTGCAGTTTTCTTATTACAGAATAAATCCTCATAAGATCTTTCGAAAAATTTAGCTTCAGCCACCTCTCATAAAAAATGGACATTTTCCTTAAGGCAACGAATTTGCTATAAAGCTTCTTTTCCTCATCTATGAGATGCTTTTTTTCTATTCGCCCCTCAATGTTTTTCTTCATCAGTTTCATGTAACTATTAAGTATGCTCTTCGTTTTTCTTTCAATTCGTATTCTAACTCTATCAAGGAGCATTTTAACAGTTTTAGCATCGTTATCAATGATGGTCATTCTGGAAAATATTTTGGCGTCTTTGTCATTCTCTTTCATAAGCGTAAACAAATAGTTTACATTAAACAGGTTACCCTTTTTGTCATATTTATTATTGTTGTGGCAGAAAGCATATACTGAACGGCAGATTTTTATGTAGGGCGTTCTCGAAAGTAGCCATCTGATTTTCCCCCCGTCATCCTTTCTGGCATTATACACAATAATGATGAGGCTGCCGAAATCAATAATGTTCCCCTCTTCATCATATATGGGTCTCCTAATTTCACGGGTTCTTTTAAGCAGCACCGGCTGATTTTCACCTATAATTTTTAGAGCTTCCTCAACTTTGCGATTTTCCACTTCCCAGAATGAACTACATATGCGTCTGCAACCTAAAGCATTAAGCCGCCTATATATCAACCCTCTATTTTCTTTCGAAGATTTATATGCAATATAAAATACCATTGTTGACACCTTAAACCTCGCCGGAGTCCTCCCGTGACTGTATTGGCATAGCTATTGTAAAACCCCTATGCCTATTGTCAGCCATCTATAAATTTTTATCGTTAACCTTTTAACCACTAATTAAATATGCGTTTCCTCATTTTATTTTTGTTTCTGCTTGTGAACGCAGATATTTCAATATTGTTTTCTCATTGTTTACCGATTTATCGTAAAGTTGAGCATTTTAGATTTTTACTGAAATGTTTTACTCATGGCTAAAAATTATTTCAATGGAAACATGATGTCAGCTGCCCACGGATAAATCCGTGGGCTTGAAGCTTTGGGTGGTTTTGGCGCCGCCTTCCACACCCTTCATACTTCAAGACGAGCCTACTGATGGAGGCTTCCCCCAGGAATCTGGCTCCAGAAATAGTATTTTGGGACGCTTACTTTCGGAGCCGCCCTGAGGGCGATGTTGAGGTTTGCCACTCGATCTCTATCTGCTTCGCATCCGCACTTGACGCATTTGAAGTAGACGTAGCCTTTCCAGTTTTCCCTGCCGACGTATCCACAGGTATTACGTTTTCTGAGGCGTCTAAGCCCTTCTATGACAATTTTAGCGTTGAACTGCTTGGCAAATCTAACTATTTCGTTTGCTATTTGCTATATTCTCGTTTTGACATAGTTTCTCTTCATTATGAGGCTAGTCAGCTTCCAGCCATCTTTAAGGTGCTTTCTTTCCTCAACTTAGCGTCGCCAACGTAGCCGAGGGCTTCCTTAACGAAATTAAGATAGCTTTCATAGGTTTCTCTAAGCAACTTTCCCTTAACCCTTGTGAGTTTAAGAATGTTGATAGGCAAACACTTCCTCGGAAGTGTTCCTAAAAGAATTTATAAAGAAGCTTTAATTTAAATACTTACTGTCGCAATTCCTCCCATGGTTAAAACCATGGGCTTCCTTGCGACAGAGGATTGTGAAGATAATGGGGGATGTTATATTAAGTTGAAGATTAAAGCTGGTATCCTATTCAACCTTCCGAGTAAACCTGCAAGGGGCGAGAGCATTGACTACTTAGCTGAAGCTGAGGTTCTAGACCAGGTGGATGCTGTTCAGCGCTCTCTTGAGAAACTTGGAGTTGGTTACCAATTATTCCCCATAAAAGACGATGTTGAGGATTTAGTTACGGCTTTAAAGCAATATAGGCCAGATGTTGTCGTAAATTTATGTGAGGGATTTAGGGGTAATAGTCATCTTGAGATGCACGTGCCAGCTATCCTGGAGATTCTGGGGATACCCTATACTGGAGCGGATCCTCTAGCGTTAGGGCTATGTCAAGATAAGGGTTTAGCTAAAGACTTGCTGAGGGCACATAATGTTCCAACGCCAAAATATCAGATAATGGAAGAATCTGGTCGTTTAAGAAGCGACCTGAAGTTTCCATTGTTCATCAAGCCTTTGAAGGAGGATGCTAGCATAGGGGTGTCAAAGCGTAGCTTTGTTAGGGATTTTGGAGAATTAAAGGCTCAGGTTGATTATGTAAATAAGGTTTATGGGCAGCCAGCATTAGTTGAAGAGTTTATTGATGGAAGAGAATTGAATGTATCAGTTTTAGGTGATAAGGATCCCCTAGTTCTGCCAATATCTGAAATAATATTTGACCTTCAAGATGGGCTGAAAATTGTTGATTACGCATCTAAGTGGCTTAAAGAGAGTGAAGAGTATGCTAGAACTAGGCCGGTGTGTCCAGCGGATTTAGATGATGAGGTAAGAAGGATTGTTGAAGAAGTAGCCTTAAAGGCTTATAGGGCGCTGCGCTGCAGGGATTATGCGCGGGTTGATATACGTTTGGAAAGCCGAACTAAAATCCCATACGTCTTAGAGGTTAACCCGAACCCCGACATATCGCCTGAGGCTGGCTTTAACCGGTCGCTGAAGGCTGCCAATATAACATTTGAGGATTTCATTATGATAATATTAAATTTTGCCCTTAAACGGAGTGGAAAACAAGGTTTCTAAGCGGCTTATCCTTAATTAGATCCTGGAGACCATACCTTTTAAGGGCTTGCCAAAGAATTGTGCATATGAGCTGCTCATAGGTTAAACCAGCAGCCCTTGCTGCTTCAGGTAAACATGAATGGGCATCAGGGTTTGGGATTAAACCGGGCAGTGGATTAACCTCCAAAACCCTTGGTGTGCTTTCACTATCTAACCTCATGTCTATGCGGCATAAATCTCTGCAATTTAGAACCTTAAATGTTTGAGTGGCAATATCTTTTATTTTGTTCTCGAGATTTAACGATATGCTCGCTGGGCACTCGAATATGTCTAGGGGTTTTTCCGGCGTATCCCAAACCCATTTAGCCTCATAGGAGTATATTGGGCTGGCGCCGTTTGGCAGCTTATCAATTCGTATCTCAACTATTGGTAAAACAATCGGGTTTTCATTTCCAATCAATCCAACTGTAAATTCTCTTCCAGGAAGGAACTCCTCAACAATGGCCGGCTGATTATAGGTTTCTATGATCCATAAAACCTGTTTTCTAAGGTTTTGCTCATCCTTAACTAGGGAGCTACTCCTAATGCCTTTGCTTGATCCCTCGGCTAGGGGCTTAACTACAAGTGGAAAATTTAAACAATCGCTAAGCTTTTCATCAGCCCGCCTGAAAACCTGAAAGTTTGGGGATGGAATGCCGTAAGCGCTTAGGATTTTATGCGTTAAAGCCTTGTTTAGGCATATGGCAAGCGTATCTGGTCCAGAACCAGTATAGGGTATTCCAAGCATCTCTAGAATTACCGGTATATGTGACTCCCTGGACTCGCCACGGAAACCCTCAGCGATATTGAAAACTATATCCGGCTTCAACCTTCGAAGTTTACTGTAAGCATCCTCATTAGCTTCGATTTTTATAACTTTGCATCCTCCCATCTTTAGGGCCGAGGCTATAGCATCAACGGTTTCTTCATCATCAAATTCTATGTAGAAATCCTCAGGTAAGTTTTCGTTAGCGCTAACTTTTCTTCTTAAATTATATGTAAGCCCAACCTTGAGTTTCATTGCGCACATGCCCGCTGATGCCCAGCCTTAATATTCCGTTATACTACTCCTCATTTAACTGCTCTTTGTTGAATCTTGAGCAGTATGCGCTCCTCTTCTTCGGCTGGTATCTGCGGGTAAACATATATTTTTCCCTCATAGTTCCTTAAAACAACCTTTTCATCATCTATAGATAAAATGTAATCCGGCTGTAAGGGTATTTTCCCCCCGCCTCCAGGGGCATCGATAACGAAGCGCGGTATAGCTAGCCCCGATGTCCATCCGATGAGCGCTTCAAGTATTTTAATTCCAACTTCGACTCTCGTCCTGAAGTGATATGTGCCTTTAACAAGGTCCATTTGAAAGAGATAGTAGGGCTTTACACGAATCTTAAGTAGCTTCTGAAAAAGCTTCTTCATTGTTTCAGGGTTATCATTAACTCCCCTAAGGAGAACAGATTGATTCCCAAGAGGTATGCCGGCGTCAGCCAGTAACCCGCAAGCCCTCTCGCTTTCCTCAGTTATTTCATTAGGATGCTCAAAGTGCACGTTCACGTATAATGGATGGTATTTTTTAAGAATTTTACATAATCTAGGCGTTATTCTCTGCGGCAACGTGCATGGAATCCTTGAACCTATTCTCAGTATTTCGACGTGAGGGATGGCCCTGAGTTTCTTGAGTAAAAACTCTATCGTGTCGTCTGGCAACATGAAGGGGTCTCCACCTGAGAGGAGAACATCTCTGATGCCAGTGTTCTCCCTTATATAATTGATCTGCGCCAGATACAAATCTTTAGAGAAGTTAATGAGGGGCTTCCCAACTTTTCTTTTTCTCGTGCAGAATCTGCAGTATGTGGCGCAGCTATTTGAGATGCACATTAAAACCCTGTCTGGATACCTATGAACCAAGCCTGGTATTGGGCTTTCCTCCTCCTCGCTCAGCGGGTCATCATATCCATACGGGTCTTGGAGCTCAAGCGGGCTTGGGACGCATTGCTTCCAGATTGGATCCTCAACCTCTTCTATGAGGTCAAAGTAGTATCTTGAAATAAACATCGGATATTTCTCAACAACAGCCTTGATGGGGTTTATGTCGACGTTAAATTTATCTAAAATCTGCTCCGGTTTAGTTATGCTATTTTTAAGTATACTTTTCCAATCTTCTATCATTCTTCTTTACGCGCGCTCACTGTAGCACGCTTAGATGCTACGAAAATATATGTGTGCACAGCACATTATATATTTAAAGTTTTCTATCAATTCTTCTAGACTTCTTAAAGTCTAGAAGTCTTCTTAAAGATTCAGGACGTAAACGTCCTCACTGTAATATGTGCCGTCTTTAAGAATTCTCCTCACGCCTTCAAGCTTAAATCCGGCCTTCTCAGCCACATGTTTCATGGCGCTGTTCTCCTCAAGAGTTTCTATGATCAATTTTCTAATGCCCCTTCCTTTAGCCAACTTGATGGATTCTTTTACGAGGCTTGTTGCAACGCCCTTCCCCCAGTAATTTGGATGCACGCTTATGCCTATGCTTGCAGCTTTCCCAGATTCTTCGTTAATGCGCCATAAGGCTAAGAAACCGATCGTCCGTCCTTCATGTTTAGCTATCAGAACATCTGCAAGATTGTTGTTTTGAAGATCCATGAAAAACTTCCTATACTCTTCAAGTTCCTTTTCAAAGTCTTCATCCGCATAATCAATAAGCCATTTTTTAACCATAGGGTGGCGTTCAATCTCTACGATAGATTTAACGTCCTCATCCCTAAGAGGGGTCTGCTTGGCATTAATAATTTCAAATCTCAACTTGTCCCCCCTAAAGGTTAAGAAAAAGAAGAAATTGAAGCGGTATAAAAGCGTTACCGAAAAATATATATCCTGGTAAATTTGCTACGCGTATCCATCCACTTCCAGATGGGATTTCTGCCTGAGAAAAACTGTTGTTATGCCCTTATCCCTAAGCCTTCTTCTAAGTCTGCTGTCATTTGTTGCCACTATATATTTGCCTTCATTTGCAACACGTAAAATTATATCGTCATAACTTTCACCAGGCCTTAACTCGACATCTACTATTCTACATTTTTTCACCAGTTCTAGGGCCGCTGAGAAATTTCTACGCGTCTTCTCAGATTTAACCGCTGAAAGCCTTTTCAGCTCATCTACAGTTGTTGATAGCACTATTGGCTCAAATCCTCCAATAAGAGCCTCTATTTCACTAAAAATGTCCACTTTAAACTGGAATGGAACTAAAAGGAAATTTGCGTCCAATATGACCTTACGCATTCCGATGATCTCTCCCTAATCTAATCAGACTTTAGGAATAGACTTTTGATAGGACCGCGCCTAGCTTCACTGCCTCTATTAGACTTTTCGGGTTTGCTATGCCCCTGCCAGCTATATCGTACGCTGTCCCATGATCCACGGAGGTCCTAATGAACGGTAAACCTAGGGTTACGGCAACAGCTCCATAAAAGTCGAGAGTTTTTGCCGCTATATGTCCTTGGTCATGATAGAGCGACAGAACTGCGTCATATTTACGCTCTAACGCTTGATGAAAGACGCTATCAGCCGGAATTGGACCGCTAACGTTTAAACCCATATTCTGAAGTTCTTTAATGGCTGGGATTATCTCTTCGGATTCCTCTCTCCCTATAAGATCCTCCTCACCAGCATGAGGGTTAAGCGCAGCTATGGCTATTCTAGGATTCTCTATCCCTATGCGGCGTAGCGCCTCCCTAACTCTCAAACTCATATCAATAATTCTTGCCTTTTTCACGGCTTTAATCGCCTCAATTAAGGGTATATGCCTAGTTAAAAAGAAGATTCTCATGCCTCTAACCCAGAACATTGTAAGCGGCTCCTTAACCCCACATAGCCCGGCTAGCATCTCAGTGTGCCCAATATATTTGCTTCCAGCCATGTTTATAGCTTTTTTATTTATTGGGGCAGTGGCCACAGCATCTATTTCGCCTTTTAAGGCGTATTCCACGGCTTTCTCAATATACTCTATTGAGGCTCTCCCAGATTCAATTGAGGCTCTGCCCATCTCCAGTTTTTCAAGATCAACATTTCCCATATCTATAAGTTCAACGAGCCCCCTTTCTCCTTTAACCTCACATGGAGAATTCACAGATCTAAATTCTACGTTAATTCCTAATTGCCTACTCGTCTCCCTTAAAATTCCTAAATCGCCTATTAATATAGGCTTGCAAAGGACAAAAATGCTGTCCTCTAATAAGGTTTTTACCGAAATTTCTGGGCCTACGCCGGCTGGGTCACCGATGGTTATTCCGACAACCGGCCGGCTGTCTTCCTTCATCCTATTTTCCTCAACCTGAACCAATTAAACTTTAAGACGATTCAGACCATCTATTCTCAACATAAATCTTTTCTCCCAATCCACTCGCGTTTTCTTCTAAGATAATGCAGGTAAATTTGATAGGATACTTCTGGAGGAACCCTATGGTCGACTGTTGGTATATACCCGCCCTCTTTAAGTAGAGCGGTAAGATTCTCAAACTCCCTCTCTATGCCTCTCTCCCCAGCTACCAGTGCAAACTTGTTGACGCCGCCCATCAGTAAGACCTTGTTACCATATTTTTCCCTAAGCCTATAAATATCCGTGAAGCGGGCCTCTAGCGGAAACATGCAATTTATCCCGGATTTAAGCCAGCCTGGAACCAGGAGACCTATGTCACCGTCACAGTCTAATATATTTATGTATACGCCGTAATCCTTCAATACGTCAGTGACCTTCTTGTATCTTGGAACCATAAATTCCTCAAAGTGCCTTACGGATATTAGAGGTCCCCTACTATAGCACATGTCCTCCCACCATGTTGCAAAATCCACCTTAACATCTCTCAGAGCCCTTCGAATTATTTTGATCCACAAATTTACTAAAGTATCCATCATTTCAGCGATCCAATCCGGATCCCTATGGAAAGATATCGATATTCTTTCGACGCCCATCCAATTTCTAAGCCAACCGTAAAGGCTTCCAACATGAATCCCTAGGGGGTAATCCCGTTCCCTATAGCTCTCTGCAACTTCATCCCAATTCAATGGGAAGCGCCCAGGCGTGTCAGGATCAAAAAACGGCCTCAGTTTTTCCCAGTCATCTCTATTTTTTAATGGATAACGAATGTAATGCGGAACAGATGAGGTAGACGTTGTTCTTATGTATATGCCGCCCATCCCATCATCAACTATAGCCCGATCTCCCTCCTCCTTTATTATTCTCCCCGGTAACGCTGGCCACAATCCGGTTCTAATTGGGAGAATTTCAATGCAATCCCAACCCTCAAGCCCAAGGTAAAGCTCGATGTCTCTGTCAGTCTTCTTTTCCATCGGCAACCCCTCTTTATGCCATCTATCTATGGTTTCAGCCCAATATCCAAACTCATAATCTGGAACCCTATCCACATCTTTAAACTCAAAGGTTCTGAGAAATCTTTCTTTATGGTTCAAAATTCGTGCCTCCTAAGATATGTATAAATTTCATAATATAAAAATTAAGCATTATGATGAATTATTGTTTTCTCCATAATTAACTGCGAATTTCCTTTTTATGTATGGACTAGGTCCGCTTCAGCGTAGCCTTTTATCGTAGGCCCGGTTTTCTCTTAGCGAAATCCGTATTATTCTCAAATGCGAAAGATGTCTTCAGAAGATTTTTTTCATCAAAGGGTTTACCTATAATCTGCATTCCTATAGGTAAATCGTTCTCAAAACCGCATGGGATAGATATTGCTGGATAACCAGTTAAATTGGCCGGAACGGTTAATATGTCACACATGTAAAGTGTTAAGGGGTCGTTTATTTTCTCACCTATATTGAAGGGCGGCAGAGGCATTGTCGGACCGGCTAAAACATCAAACTTTTTTAATGCGTACTCGAATTCTCTCCGGATTAACATTCTAATTTTAAGCGCCTTTAAATAGTACTGTTCATAGTAGCCGGCTGATAGGGCGTAAGTTCCAAGGATTATCCGCCGCCTCACCTCCGCACCGAAGCCGATGCGCCTATTCTTCGCATAAACTCTTGAATAGTCCGCATCATCATGCTCAACGCGATAACCATATCTTAGCCCATCATAGCGCGCCAAGTTTGAGCTAGCCTCGGACATAGCGATAATGTAGTAGGCAGCTAGGGCATATTCTAGGCTTGGCAATGAGATCTCCTCATATAGGGCCCCTAGATCCTCAAGTTTATGAATGGCTAACCAGACATGTTTTTTAACGGACTCCTCAACTCCCTCATCGAAAAATTCCTTTGGTAACCCGATTTTTAAACCCTTCAGGTCGCTTGCGAAGGATCTAAAGTAGTCTTCTATGGGCATGTTGACTGAGGTGCTGTCACGCGGGTCATATCCACCCATTACTGAAAGCAGAAGTGCGCAGTCAACGGTACTTTTAGCTAACGGACCTATCTGCTCGAGACTATTAGCGTAAGATATGAGGCCATAGCGGCTCACTAAACCATACGTTGGCTTAAGCCCTATGACTGAACAGTAGCTGGCTGGGCATCTTACGGAGCCGCCTGTATCTGAGCCCAGTGCAAGCGTTGCTTCATCCGCTGCTAAAGCCGCTGCGCTTCCGCCGGATGAGCCGCCTGGAACTTTACTTAGGTTCCATGGGTTTCTTGTTGGCCCAAAATAGCTGGTTTCCGTAGTTGTTCCCATGGCGAACTCATCCATATTGGTCTTCCCAATTATAATAGCGTCCTCTCTCTTAAGTCTCCTTATAACAGTGGCATCATACGGCGGGATGAAGTTTTCAAGCATTCGAGAGGCGCATGTTGTGCGAATCCCAAATGTGCATATGTTGTCCTTAACAGCTACAGCTACGCCGGCTAATCTTCCAATTTTTTCGCCTCTTGCAATCTTTCTATCGATATCCCTAGCTTTTTCAAGCGCCTCCTCAGAAGTCATGGTGATAAAAGCGTTTATTTTGCCATCTATGCTCTTGGCTCTACTAATAATTGACCATATGTAATCCTCAGCTGTTATCTCCCCCCTTCTCATTTTATCAGCGACTTCTGCAGCATACATCTCATAGAGCCTCGGCGTGGGCATTTCCCCTCCAGGCGAAGCTTAAACTATTTTTGGAGATTTAAAGAATTGCTCCTCCTTTTTAGGCGCATTTTCTAAAACGCCTTCTTTCGGCAAGGTCTCCCCAACCTCATCTTCACGATAAACATTAACTATGTCCAGCACATGATACATCGGCGGTATGCTCCTAGTGTCGACTTCATCGATTTTTCTGAAAAACTCTAATATCCTATTAAATTGTTCAGTGAAGACTTCCTTCTCCTCCTCGGTTAATTCTATATGCGCCAGCTGAGCGATGCGCTCAACCTCCTCCTTAATTATCCATTTTTCCCTCATAGTCTCAGGCGCCTTCAACCTTACTATTGCCACCAGGCCTGTCTGGTATTGCTAATCGAGTTTTATGCGCATTAAATAGGCATTCTCTCCATCAGCGTAGTATCCCCTAACAATTCTATCAATTTTGAAGCCTATTTTTTTATAAAGGTTTATTGCTGGGGTATTGCTAACACGAACTTCTAAATAGCATTCTTTTACGTCGTAATGGGCCGCCATGGCATGTAACGCCTCTTTAAGTAGTGCCCCGCCAATGCCCTTACGCCTATAGCTCGGTAAAACAGCTATTGAGACAACGTGTCCTCTCTTTATTAGACCTAGGCCTGAAAAACCACTTTCAATGCGGCACATAATGTAGCCAACAACTTTCTTCTCTTCCTCCGCAACAATAAATGTTTCTGGAAAATTATTATATAACTCTATAAAGAAGTGCGTTGAATAATTTTCAGGTAGACATACTTGGTTTATATAAATTACTTGGCTCAGATCTTCAGGCTTAAACTTCCTTACATTAAATGGGTGATCCACTCTTGACCCAGCGGCTACTTTAACAAATTAGAATGAAATCTTTATTCTTAAAAATATTATTTCTTTTCAGGGGCCGCATTTGACCCGACTATAACCGGAATTGTTAAGTTTCCACATGGGATAACAGAGATCTTAGATTTCTTGCCAAGCATCTCTAAAGCATAATTTAGGGCTTCATTAGCGGTTCTAAAAACTTTTAAACCCAAATTTTCTGAAGCATAATAATCGGGTATTGCCGAAACCATGCAGATATCAAATTTTCTGGAGGCTTTAATAAAACGGTACGCCATGAACCCTCCGATGCTGAATCTCTTTTTTAAAGATTTCTCCAGAGAGAGCGGGGAGTCTCTAAACTTGGAGATCGCCTCATAGAAATCTAGGTCGCCGTAGCCATCGACGCACTCGGCCACAAGAACGAGAATACCGTTTCTTCTAACTGCCCTAAGTGAATTTTCTAGGCATTTAAAAGCCTCAAATAGGTTTACATCGAAAGGTGATCCGCCGGGGCTTACAAAAACAGCATCAGCCTTTCTTTCCACCTGAACTTTATATAGTGCATCAGCTGATCTGGCCGCTTCACGGTAGGCTTTCTCCATATCGCCAGCAAAGGACTTGACAACTTCACCCCTTAAGTTTCTAACGACATTCACGCTGAAGTCAACTTCAACTAGGCGTGAAGCTTCAGCTATGCCGCTAAGGATGCCGCCGCCTAAAGCATCGAGGGGGTCATCAATGTTTAAGATTGGCATTAAAAGCTGGCCAACGGTGTCCATATTGGATAGCCCGGGAACTATGGCGTATCCATCACCGCTATACAGCGTATATGGATTCGGCTCAATTGAGCTCGCTATAATTTTCACTTTAGAATCAATAAAGACTTTATTAATGTATGCTTTTATGCCACTGGATGTATCGCCAACGTAAACGCACTCGCTTAAGCCGTCATGAAAGGCAATGTTAACCCCTAAGGGTAACAGTTCATTTTTTATTTGCTCTTTCATTCTGTCTGTTCGCAGGTTAAATGGATCTTGGGCTAATATGATTGTTAAATCCCCGCTTTTTAATCCGGCTTGAGTAAGCTCGCTTAAAATTATGGAAACTATTAAATTGCTTATTGAGGGATCAAAAATATTTAGGGCTAAGACTACTTTATCCCCAGATTTTACTATTTCCGATAGCCCTCTTACATCAATCGGGTTTTTTATGGAGCGTTCAATTTCACCCCTTGGATTTTCAGCGCCTTCAGCTATAGCCGTCTTAATTTCATCTTTAAAATTCTCTAAGGGAACTCTGACACATACCTCGGTTTTACCGTAAGGAAGCCAAATATCAGGCATTATACACCACTAATTTATAAGTCAGAGGTAAGCGTACTTTAAGGTTGCGCATGTACATGTAGCCGCATTATGTCTGTTCTGCCAGCTGCACCCCAGAATCTCTCAACTATTTTCTCTAACCCCTCAGGTTTCCTCTCCTTCAACCAGAGCCTAGCATAAATATTAGATAGCGCTATGTAGTCAGAAACGCTGTCTTCACCCTCAAGGATCTTTACTCCTAATCTAAGAAGGGTTCTTATGAAGTCTAAGTCTTCACGCATCTCTATTTCCTCAACTTTCTCCATAGTTTTCTTCCAAGATGCTTTTATCCTCTCCTTATCCTCAAATGATAACCTGCTGAACCAGAAATCCTTAAAAATAACATGCTTTATGACGTCTGAAAATTCCGGTCTGCCAAACAGCAGCCTTGCCTCAACTGTTTTCTCATCCTCGCCGCTTATAGCCTGCCATTTTTTCACCCATTCCCCATTCCCCTCAGCTATTTCCATGGTTGCCAGAATTAACGGCTTCAGCAACGAGAAAAGGCATTCTTCACCATCATCGCCCCAAGCCGTCAATAGGAAGCCTAGCAGCTCCTCCTCGGTGGCTGCGGTTAAAAAGTTCTTAATGTTCTTTAGCGCAATCTCAAAGTTTGGATAATATCTATTCCAGTTGGATAAGCCTGGGCAAGCTATCTGCTTTAAACCCCTATTCTTGAATATCCTTATTTTCTCTTTAAAGTTTTCTTTTGGGCTTGGGCTGTAATCCCAATTCGCTATCAACGACCTACGCCATATGTCGCTCTCTAGGACTTCACGCCACTTAGTCGATTCCTCCCCAAGATACATTCCGGAGATCATGTCACCCCAAAGAATAGGCTCTTTTCCCTCTTCCAGAACTTTTTCCACCATTTTTTTATGATGCGCCTCGTAGAGTTTTGGCCCCTCAAAAGTCCACGTTCTGTTTAAGCTTCTCCCTCTTCCTAATGCCCAAGTTTCATCGCCGCCTACATGTATATATTTTGATGAGGAAAAGAAGCCTATCGCCTCTTCAAGAAGATCATGGGCGAATTTCCTAGCGTTTTCATCGCTTAAATTTAAGCATCCTTCCCCAGGATTATGCCACTCACTAAACCTGTAGAACTCCGGTAACGATAGAATATGCTCCATATGTCCTGATAGTTCAAGCGATGGAAAAACCTCTATTCCAAGGTTGTTACCGTAATCTATTATTTCCTTAAGCTCATCCTCCGTCAACCTCCCCCTATGCTTGCCTATCTGCGGATATTTCTTCCAGGGAAATAAATCCTCAAAATATATGGCGAAGTAGTTATATTTAAATAGGAAAAGCATGCGTAATATCTCCTTGAAAGTTTCAAGATGTGGAACCCCGCCTCTGGCTATGTCCAAATGGTAGCCCCTAAACTTAAATTTGAAAGACTCCTTAACCTCAACTTCCGGTAAGTAGTTTCCTCTCTGCATAATTAACTGTAGAAGTGTGGCGTAGCATATTTGGCAGTCGCCCCATATAGTGACTTTGCCCTCCTCCACTTTTAGCCCTGTTTCATCTAGCCCTGTTTCATCAGCAGCTTCAATTATTGTCCAATTCCCCATTGGAACCTTAAATTCGCGTCTAAGAAACTCTGGGAAATCCTTAAATCCTTCAAAAGCAAACCATCTACCAGTAAACCTAATGTATTTTGGCTCTGGAACGATGAAAATTTTCTTTTCCATAAAAATCACTTATCTGATTTCGGTAAATATGGCTTTTCATTCAATTCTGTGAAGCATCTCTTTCATCTATTTTGATCTTTAAGGGATTAAGTTAAGTTCAAGTATAAGGTTGTCTATTCTCCATTCTACCTTATATTTTCTATACGTCACCATGTTTCCGAAAGATTCTCCCCTCCGAGGGAGAGAAGGCTGAGATTAGGAGTTTCATAGAGAGGCAAAAATATGAGATAAGCCTCTTTTGCCTCTCACGCTACGCCTCCAGGGCTCAATGAGGTTGAGGAGCAGGGCAATAAGGGACTTAAGAGAGATATCTGCATTAACTACACTTGCTGAAGCATTGAGGAGCTGGAGAGCGGCCTGACAATACATAAGAAAAAATAATAATTATAAATAATCGGACTTAACTTAGAATCTATCTATGGACAATATTTCTGAGAGCGCTTTTCTAGATCCATGTTCACTGAACCCTTCATCCTTTGGGTAACCTAACGGTGTTATGGCAACTACATTAACATTTTCTGGCACACCGAGGATCTTTTTAACCTCTTCATTATCGAAGGCTCCGATCCAGCATGTTCCAAGTCCCTCAGCTCTGGCTGCCAATATTAGGTGGGTGAACGCTATGGAGACATCAACGAGCATGCTTAAATCACCCATATATCCGCCTCTATTCCAGTGAATATTGTATCCGCAGGCAACTATGACTACTGGCGCCTCGGCAATGAATGTTTGATTGTGGCATGCTGCTGCTAATCGCTTCTTAAGAGTCTCATCTTTTACAATTATGAACTTCCAGGGTTGACGGTTTGAGCCTGAGGGCGCTATCCTAGCGGCGTCTAGTATCCTCATAAGAGTTTCCTCAGGTATAGGATCGGGCTTATAGGATCTTATGCTTCTACGCGTCCTCACGACTTCGTAAAAATCCAAATTGATCACTCCTGATATACACATATATTTTGAAGGAGGTATATAGTCTTTATTTTTTCCAGCGCATTTAACTTGAACTTTAACTTGAACTTATGCTTCCTTGACCTAGTGGTATAAACGCATGTACCTCCTCAAGGGGGATCTTTAGGATCTCCGTTCTCTCCTCGGGTGAACTCATTTCCGCCAGCATCTTCCTAATATTTTTTGCAAGTTTACCAGCTGGCTCGCTTCCAGGAACCACCTTAACAAAAAGGTTGGTTTGTTTTGATATGGCTTCCAATGGTCCGCCAATAACCCTAAATGCGCTGTTCTCCCTTTTCACCCCTATAGCGATTTCAAGCGTAACGTTCCTAACATAATTTTTAGTCCCATAAATCATGAAGGATCCTTTTGGAAGATATTCTCCTGAAGGCGGCTTTTTACTCACCTGCTCCGGCTTAATCCAGTAAACATCTACGGCTCTAAGCCCCTCCTTCCAAGCGCGCGAGTATGAAGCAGTAAACTGAGCTGCCTCCTTAATTGTTTTCTCCGGGGTTTTTCCTTGGGTTTTTATTACAACAAATGGTGAACCTAGGTTGTCCGCATGGAAAATTAAGTCATGCGGCTCCGTATATCTCTTAATTAGGGCCTCGTTTGTTGACGCATCTCTGCCGCCTAATACAAGAAAGTTCTCAGATGAGAAAAACCAGTGGAATTTTTCATACCATTCTCTTCTTCTCTTCACTGGGATCGCTGTTGGAGCCGCAACCTCCTTCTCCAGCTCCTCAGCTTTTGCCTTCTCAATTCTCTCTTTTGTTTGCTCTATAGCCTTCTCTAGACC
Organism: uncultured archaeon; assembly: GCA_938091805.1. Taxonomy (GTDB): domain Archaea; phylum Thermoproteota; class Bathyarchaeia; order Bathyarchaeales; family DTEX01; genus DTEX01. Next base: position 54,589 of record CALKGV010000027.1, read on the forward strand.
CCTAATTTTATCCCCCATCTTCTTAGCCCTCTCATAATACTCTGCCGCGTTCTGCTGTGCTGACATTTTAAGATTTAGATTGAAGATTTGGCCGTCAACTGAAACTTGAAGCGTCAGCGTTTTCGGGTTGATGGACGCGAAGTAGATTGATGGAACAACGGAGTTTTCTTTCTCTTTAAGCATAACCTCGGAAATCTCATCCCAGCTTTTTCCGCTTCTTTTCTCATTCATGATTCTGTTTATCAGAAAATCAATCTCGTATAAATGAGAGTAGATTTTATCGCCGATTTGACGGTAAATTTCAACTTTACCGGTTAATTCCCGTAAGTTTTCCTCCTGCTCCTGCAGAATCCTCTTTAGGTTGACTATTTCCCTCTCATATACATCTTTGCTCTTTTCCACTTCGCCCTTAAGCATGATTTTCGCATAATACTCATCTAATGCATCATTAAACGTCTCCATCTCAATCATGTTAAGTCCAGAATATTTTTTCAGAGGGAACGGCGCTGCATCCACCCATGCGCCAGCCTCATCTATAAAGACGCACGGCTTCCAGTTTCCAATTTGGGAAGCCAGATCCATTATACTGTTTAAGATGGCGGATAATTCTCCATCGGTGAGTGAAGAGCACAGTCTATCTTTATCTATGCCGGATCTCAGCAATATCTCTTCAGCATATAGCCCGCCGATGCCTAGAAATCTGGTTAAAGCCCTAACGATGTCGATTTGACCAAAACCTTTTATTTCGCGGATCTCTTCTGGACCAACATTCCTTAAATCTCTTCCTCTCTGAGGCGGATACTTAAAATCTTCACCCTGAAGGATGTTCCTATCCTTCATCCTTTTATAGGTTAATGCATAAAGAATCTTATTTTCAGGCCCTACAAGAATCATGTTTCCCTCACCGAAAAGTTCCGCTATAAGCCGATATTTTTGACCGCCACGCCTGATTAGTAGTTCGCTGATCCTTTCAAAGTCATATTGGTTGATGTCCTCAACGACGCCGTTTTCTAAATGTTTTCTCAACGCCATGCAGAAGTTAGGCGGCTTTTTAGGCTTCTCAAGATCGTATTTTGTGGCATGGATCCTTCTGCCCGCTTCAATTAGGAGCTGAAGAGATTCCCCGCTAGGATTGCGAAGCTTTAATAGTAGGATTTTATGATTTAACTGATAGATCTTCCCTATTCGGGAGCCCCTAACCAAATTGCTGAGTTCAGATATGGCTGCGGCAATATCGAAAGCCGTCATACTCTCTTTCAAGCAATCACCTAAAAGGTAGATGCTAAATGGAACCCTTAAATGTTATCTACTGGATAAAGGTTGCGTTAGGAATCTTTACAGCGTGCATATGCTTACTTTTAGGTGTCAATAATATCTTTACCGGAATAATGATGAGCCTGCTGATCTACCTATTAGGCGACAGGATTTTGAAACAAATTTTCGCTGCAAAGGTTGATAAGCCGTCAACGATCACGAAGACAGGTGTCGGCACATACATAATTACATGGATTCTCTTCTGGATCCTGCTGTACACTTTATTCTCAATATGATATGGCAGCTAATTATGCTGCCCCCTCTTTTTATCAACGTTTCTAAGTGCGAAATGGACAAATTCCGCCATCGCTGAAAAATATCCGCAATCATAATCGGCATGTAGCTTATTTTTGGAGTGCTCCAAAAACTCCCTGTGGTATTTCTTTAGCATACTCGCATTATTTAAATCTAGTTTACTTATAAAAGTGTCCTGCTCACCCGCCCTATACATGAGAACTATGCCCTTTAATGCGCAGATGAATCCGCTGGCGAATTCGCTGTAACCTTTTTCCCTAATCTTCACTTCCAGATCATCTATACCTCTCTCGGCATCAGCGAATCTCCTACTTAAAATATGCTGGAAAATGTTGCTTAGGAGATGCGGATCTACAATTTTGCTATTACCACTCTTTTCCATCTTCTTTAGCGACATCTTCTATACCATTCTCAGTTATTTTAAATAAGCATTCGCCTTCTGGAAGATAAGGGCTTGAAACCAGCCTGGCTATTCTGACAAATCCCTTGGCGCTTTTTCTCAAGAATACTCTTGTGTGGCTTGTGTGAGCAACTATGTGTCCGCCTATTGGGCGAATCGTCTCTGAGAAGAAGGCTTCAGGGCTTGCCATAACCTGGTTGGTTACAAGGGCTACGGCGTTAAAGCCCCTCGCCAGCCTAATGAGTTTATGCATGTGTTGATTAAGCTTCTGCTGTCTTAAGGCTAGATTTTCACGTCCTATGTATTCGCTTCTAAAGTGGGCTGTTAGGGAATCAACAACTATCAAACGTATGTTATTCTCCTTTATCACTTTATCAGCGTTTTCCAAAAGAAACATCTGATGGTCAGACGTGTAGGCTTCAGCCCAAATAATATTTTTTACAGCTTTCTGTGGGTCCAGCCCCCTGAATTTAGCCATTTGAACTATGCGTTCAGGCCTAAAAGTGTTCTCGGTGTCAATGTATAGGGCTCCTCCACCTAAGCCGCCTTTTTCAGGCGGTAGCTGAACGTTAACGCATGCCTGATGCGCAATCTGGCTTTTGCCGGAACCGTATTCTCCATAAAATTCCGTTATTGTTTGTGTTTCAAGCCCGCCTCCTAGGAGTTCATCGAGCTTTTTGCTTCCGGTTGTTAAACGTAGCACGTTCTGACGCTTCTCCAGGAGTTCATCTGCACGTACAAATGAGAGGGTGACTGATGATCTTGCGGCATTAATTATTTCAAAGGCTTTCTTGTCACTTATGCCTGCCTGCTCCAGCTCGCGGATTGTCGCCATGGCTAATGACTCAACAGTGTTAAAGCCTAATTCGCGCAGTTTCTCAGCTATTGAAGGTGTTACGCCGGGGATATCCTCGATGCTTAAGTATCGCCTTTTCTCCGTTTCATCCTCGTACATTTCTCTCAATAAAATCTAAATTTTCAACGGATATTTAAATTAGACGAAAAGCAAAATCTTTTGTGGCGAACATTATGGAGGGATCTTACAATGGTGGTTAAAGATTCTGAATCCTTAATTGAGGATGCTGCCCTATCGCTTATTAGGCTGGCGGCTGTTAGGTTGCCAACGGATGTTAAAGATGCTCTTCTAAGAGCCTATCGTGAGGAGAGGCATGAAATTGGCAGGCTGCAGCTCGGGAATATATTGGAAAATATAAGGTTGGCTGAAGAGATGAATTTGCCATTATGTCAGGACACCGGCACAATTGTTTTCTATGTTAGGGCCGGGGTGAATTTTAGGGCTTTAAATAAGGTTGAACCCGCTCTGCTCAGGGCTGTGAGAAGGGCGACTTTAGAGGTGCCCCTGAGGCCGAACGCCGTGGATCCCTTCACTAATAAAAATTCCGGCGATAACACTGGAAGACACATTCCCTACATTAACTGGGAGATTTCAGATGGCAGCTCGCTTGAAATAACGGTTCTCCTTAAAGGCGGCGGATCTGAGAATGCATGTGCCCTTAGAATGATGGAGCCAAGCGAGGGCGTTGACGGCGTAAAAAAGTTTGTTGTTGAATGCGTCCTGAAAGCTGGCGGAATGCCATGCCCACCCACAATAGTGGGCGTTGGAGTTGGAGGAGGCGCCGATATAGCGATGGCTCTTGCGAAAAGAGCTCTATTAAGACCCGTGGGTGAAGAGAATTTCAACGCAGATCTAGCGAAGATGGAAAAGGAACTCCGCGAAACCATAAACGCAACTTGCATAGGTCCAATGGGTTTAGGCGGGGATACAACGGCCCTAGATGTGAAGATCGAGTACGCACATCGTCATCCAGCATCATATCCCGTAGCCGTGGCGTTCCAGTGTTGGGCGGCAAGAAAGGCGGCCGCGCGCATATACTCTAATGGTGAAATTGAGTATTTGACGCATAAGCCAGGATGACTTGCGGGTGAAATAAGCGTTTCTCGCTGGGTGCTTAACATTTAAGGCTACATGTGAAACGTGTGAAACATATGAAACGCGGCGTTTCACAGTATCCCTTATCTGGAGATTTTCCAATATTTTTCTGTGTGGCGATCGAATATGGAAAGCATCGTGTTTGCAATTTCCCTGGACGATAGCGCTGCTCAGAGAAGCCTTAATGAGGCTAGAGTTCTTCTTGAAGAGATACCGGAGCTTCTGGAGCGGGGTGATGTTTCGGGCGCTGCCCATAATCTTGCTGAGGCGAGTAGGCTTATGAATGAGGCATTTAAGTCTTTAAAGTTTAGGGCTGAGGAGAAAAACGACGGGTCGGAGGAAGCATTAAGCCTATAATCTGCAAAGTAGCGTAAGAAGATGGATGACACTGAAGTATTCGCAGAGCATCTTAAATCATATCTCGATATGCGTTAGACCTATTTTTAATCTTTTATTCTCTCTTTTTCCTTTATGCTTCATCAGTTTTCAGCCTATAAATGTCATCATCATCGGAAGAAAGAATATATAGTATGTAATTTAAAAGATTGTTGTTTGGTGAGATTTTGGGTAAGAAGGTTCGTTATGAGGAGCTTTTTCCACATGAGATTGAAGAGATAATTAGGGATAAACCTGTTGTTTACCTGCCCTTTGGAACATTGGAGTGGCACGGTTTACATTTGGCTTTAGGAAACGATGCAATTAAAGCCTATGAGATATGTCTTCGTGTAGCCGAGAAGACCGGCGGGGTTGTGGCGCCGGCAACATACTGGGCGATCGGCGGCATGCCTCATCCGTGGACAACAAGGTTTGATGAGGTTCTCATAAGCGATCTTTTCTTCGCAATTTTTGAGCAGATGGAGCATGTAGGTTTTAAAGTAGCTATAGCGCTTACTGGGCATTACGGTTTGGAACAAATGTATGCCCTAAAAAGGAGCGCATGCGACTTCATGTATAGAAGCAGTATGCTTGTGGCGCCTTTACCAGAATACGAAGTTGCATGCGAAAAAGGTTACCGCGGCGATCATGCAGCTAAGTGGGAGACATCGATTCTCTGGTCTCTCCGCCCGGAACTTGTAGACGTAAGTAAACTAGGTGTAAATTTGGAGGGGCCTCTGGAGGGCGTTATGGGTGAGGATCCGCGGGTCTATGCGTCGATGGAGATTGGGCGGGACATTGTTAATCACATCGTTGACAGATTATCGGAGCTGACGTATAGGATGCTGAATAAAACCAGTCCCCTTGATAAATTAAAGTTCATTAGGGCATTGAACATTCAAGCCGATGTTCTGGCAGGAATAATGAATATGGGAAGTGAGGGATACGCAATTTTAGGAGGCAGAGAATACGAAACCTTCATTCAACATTTATGGATGGGCCGATATGACGAAGCAATAAAAGAAGGTGAGGGGCTCATATTAAAACTTAAAACACCTAAGTAGAGAGCTTAAATAGAAGTTTGGTTTACTGTAGAGTTGCTAAAAATAAATTTAGTTTAAAAACTTTGTTTACTGAAGAACTCATCTCAAAACTATTTAAGTCTTTCTTGACTATGTTTTGGTATGGAGTTTCTTGAGCTTTCTGATGGTGAGTGGGAGTTCAAGAAAGACTACAGTAGCATGGTAATGCTATTGGATGGCTTAGAGGATTTTCATAATCCCGCTTTGTAATTTACTTGCCACTAATATCTTCCCTGTTTGAAAGAAAAATAGGGAGTTATATTAAACTTTTTTCCTTCTAACAAATATAGAAAGTTAAAGGACAGAACATCCGTATAATCCTCTGAAGGTAAAGTTTATTTTACCGGAAGGGTTTTCTTGAACTGCTTACTGTTCCACTACTGCTTCATAGTATTTGCAAAGTAGACGAAAAGCCAGCTTGCGGGCTTCCCATCAAAAGAAACCGTGCTTGGTCGACCCCAGTGTCCAGCGTAAACCTCGATCGAAGTGCTTCCACGCCCATTAAGCCTTATTTCAAGCTGCTTTCCAAGTATTCCTGGAACGTTCCGCCATACGATTAAAGTGATTGTAGCACCATATAGACTTTTTATGTGCACACCAGCTGTTGACTTAGCCATCGCCCACATCCATGACCGAAGACCAATATAGCATAGTGGTTGGGTTTCGATGTTCAAGTGGCCCGATATTGGATCAACCGCTACCGATAATCCTCTCTCCATGCTTCTAGTGATCTTCCAAATCAACGACACCACATGTAACGCTATTGGGTTATCCCATGAAGCGCCCCCCTCCATGAGGGCATACAGCATTTCACCGGAGCGGAAAACCTTAACCATGAGCGAATGGGGAATAAACTGTTTCTGTCGGCTCTGTTACTTTAAGCTTATCGCCTCCTTGAGTTAGGTTATGAGTTTTAGGTATTCTGGTTGTTTGTGTAGGTTGAGGAGTTTGAGCCAGTTCTTGACATGGTTTAGGTTGCATCCGCGCCTTCTGCATGGATAGTTGTCGTCGAAGGCTTCAGTTCTGTCCTTAACAGCTTGGATGGCCCTCTCGATTAGGCTCCTATACTCGTCGTTGAGGAGCCTATGCTCCAGGTTTAGAGCCTTGCACGCTTCAGGGCACCATGATGCTCCATCGATGTAGACTGGATGCCGCCCGTAACGCTTGATAAGCTGTCTTAGGAAGGTTTCGGCGGTCATGCTGC
>CALKGV010000028.1 GCA_938091805.1 uncultured archaeon
CATCTGCATCCAGTAGTCAAGACGTACAGAATGCCGTTTATTATCCTCCTATCATCAGCCCTAGGCCTACCAACCCTAGCCTTAGGAGGCAGCAAAGGCCTAATGAACTCCCACTCACCATCAGAAAGCTCAAGAAACTCCATACCAAAAACATAGTCAAGAAAGACTTAAATAGTTTTGAGATGAGTTCAAAGAAAAACCCACTCGATGGTTAATCTTTGTTAAACATGGATTGCCCTCCCAAAAACTGCCAAAGCCGCCTCCATAATTGTCTCGCTTAAAGTAGGATGAGGGTGAATGGTTCTGCCTAGCTCTTCGGATGTGCATTCAAGCCTCATTGCAACTGTAGCCTCACTAATTATATTAGACGCATCTGGACCAATTATGTGAACCCCCAAAATTTCATCTGTTTCTTCACTGGCAATCACTTTAACAAACCCCTCTCTTTCGCCAAGAGCCAGCGCCCTTCCGTTAGCCATATATGGGAACTTTCCAACTGATATTTTATAACCTAAATCGATGGCTTCCTCCTCTGTTAAACCTACGCTTGCGATCTCAGGCGTAGTATATATGCAGACTGGAATTGTTCTCCAATTAATCTCTCTTTCTAATCCAGCAATGTTTTCGGCTGCAATCAAACCTTCAGCAAGAGCGGCATGCGCAAACATTTTTCCGCCAATGACGTCGCCCACAGCATAAATATTGGGAACGTTAGTTTTCATGCCTCTATCAACTTCTATAAAACCATCCTTTAATCGAACACCTATATTTTCAAGGCCTAAATCTTCTATATTCGGTCTCCGCCCAACAGCGACTACGACTTTATCAGCAGTAGCGTCAACTTTCCCTCCGTCTGTCTGGAATGTTAAATTGACTTTATCATTCTTAACGCTTGCCAATTCGGATGAGACTCTTGTAAATATTTTAATGCCGTTTCTCTCCAAAATCCTGCGAAGAGTAGCGCCAACTTCTTTATCGAGGTTAGGAAGTAAGTTTTCTCTCTTTTCCAGAATCGTTACATTTGCCCCTAACGAGCGAAATATTTGGGCGAATTCAACTCCCAGAATCCCGCCGCCTATAATGAATATGTTTTCTGGAACTTCCTCTAGACCTAAGATATCCTCAGCCGTAATTATTTTAATTCCATCCGCGGGGATGTTAGGTAATTGTCTAGGTCTGGAACCAGATGCTATGATAATACTTCTCGCATTAACAAACCTTTTTCCACCCTCTCTTTCAACAAAGATGCGATTTCGCGATTTTATTCTACCAACTCCCTCAATAAAATCAACCTTATTTTTTTCAAGTAAATATCTAACTCCCTGGCTCAAACGATCAACTATAGATTCTTTTCTGGCTTTAACTCCTTTGAGATCCGCCGAAAAACTCCCGATGAGAATTCCATAATCTTTAGCGCGTCTAATTTTTTCTAAAAGATTGACTGTAGTAAGCAGCACTGCAGTCGGTATGCATCCTCTGTTTAAACATACGCCGCCAACTTTCCATTTCTCAATTAATACAACACGCATCCCCAGCTGTGAGCATCTTATGGCTGAGACGTAGCCACCTATACCTGCACCTATAATCGCTACATCATAAGCATCTTCTTTTAACATAAATTACTACCTCATGAATACATTACTAGAATGGTTCAATACATGAACAATCATAAAAATCTTTTTGAAAAGGAATTTCCCGAATCAGCAACATATAAAAAATTTTAAAAGACAGTTATCAGCATTTATGACTCAAATGCAAGCCTGGAGGAGAACTGATGCTTGAAAAGTATACGCCTGAGGATCTAATTGGATATTTAAGGCAGATGATGCTCATAAGAAAGTTTGAAGAAAAATACATGGATCTTTTAATGCGAGATATTGCTAAGGGCGCATCTCACTTATATATAGGTCAAGAAGCCGTCGCCGTAGGTTCCATCGCAGCCATACGCAAAGATGACTACATAACAAGTACACATAGAGGTCACGGGCATTGCATAGCAAAGGGCGCAGACATAAAACTTATGATGGCTGAACTTCTTGGTAAAGCTACTGGGTATTGCAAGGGTAAGGGCGGGTCAATGCACGTTGCTGACATTAGTTCAGGAAACCTTGGAGCGACCGGAATAGTTGGATCGAATATTCCAGTTGCTACAGGAGCAGCTTTATCAATTAAAATGAGAAAGACCGGTCAGGTTGTTTTATGCTTCTTCGGTGATGGAGCTGCTAATACCGGAGCTTTTCATGAGTCACTAAATATGGCAGCTATATGGAAGCTCCCGGTTGTTTACATATGTGAAAACAACCTTTATGGAATGTCGGTATCAGTTAAGAGAGCCTTCCCGTTTGAGAATATTGCTGAGAGAGCTAAAGGATATAATATTCCAGGGGTTATCGCTAACGGCATGGACGTGCTTAACGTTAAGGAGACCGTTGAAGAGGCTGTTGAAAGAGCTAGAAAAGGAGAAGGTCCAACATTTATTGAATGTAAAACTTACAGGTATTATGGCCACTCACTGAGCGATCCGAGAAGATATCGAACAAAAGATGAAGAGGAATTCTGGAGGATGAAAGACCCTATAAAAAGCTTCTCTAGAAAACTGCTTGACGTAGGAATATTAACTGAAGAGAAATTAAAATTACTTGAGGAAGAAGTTATGGAAGAAATAAGTGAGGCTGAAAGATTTGCGTTAAATAGTCCATATCCGCCAATCGAATCTGTTTACGAGGACCTGTATACTGAGATTTACATCGACCCGAAGTCATCTATTAAAGATCTGCCTACAGCTAAAAAGATGGGACTAAAAATGCGTAAAATCAACTATAGAGAGGCATTAAATGAAGCGTTAAGAGAGGAAATGCTAAGGGATGAAAGCGTCTTTATAATGGGGGAGGATGTAGGCGTTTATGGTGGCGCCTATGGTGTTACGAGAGGTTTATATGATGAGTTTGGTCCCGAGAGGGTGAGAGATACGCCTATATCCGAAGCAGCAATTGCCGGATCCGCTGCTGGCGCGGCAATGACCGGGATGCGACCAGTAGCCGAAATAATGTACATAGACTTCATAACATTAGCCATGGATCAAATAGTTAACATTGCTGCTAAAAACAGATATATGTTTGGTGGCAAATCAATAGTTCCAGTCGTCTATAGAACTCAAGGTGGAGCTGGCAGAGGTATAGCGGCCCATCATTCTGGAAGTCTAGAAGCGTGGTTCATCCATTCCCCCGGGATCTTGGTTGTAATGCCATCAACGCCTTTTGATGCAAAAGGATTGTTAAAGACATGTATAAGAGATAATAATCCAATAGTGTTTATTGAGCATAAGATGCTTTATAATGTTGAAGGAGAGGTTCCTGAAGCCGAGTATACTGTTCCCTTAGGGGTTGCAGACATTAAGAGAACAGGCACAGATGTTACAATCATCGCCTATTCCAGAATGGTTCATACCGCCTTAGAGGCAGCTGAAGAACTATCGAAGGAGGGAATAGAAGCAGAGGTTGTTGATCCAAGAACTCTAAAACCTCTTGACGTAGACACGATTATTAAATCCATAAAGAAAACTCATAGAGCTGTGGTGGTCCACGAGGCATGCAAAACTTGCGGTTTCGGAGCTGAAATAGCCTCTCTAATAATGGAGGAGGCATTTGACTATCTGGATGCGCCAGTGATCAGGGTTGCAGGAGCCGATGTTCCAATACCAATGAGCCCGGTACTTGAAGCAGCAGTTGTACCAAGTAAAGAAAAGATTATAGATGCCGTAAAGAAGATAGTTTAATTATAAGAGGAGCGCAGGAAATTATGGTTGTCGAAATTATCATGCCTAAACTTGGTCAAACAATGGAGAGAGGAAAGATATTAAGATGGCTAAAGAAAGAGGGCGAAAGAGTGGAGAAGGGGGAAACTCTTCTAGAAGTAGAAACAGATAAGGCCGTTTTGGAGGTTGAGGCAAGGGGCTCCGGCATACTAAGAAGAAGACTGGCGCAAGAGGGGGAAGTCGTACCAGTGGCAAAAATCATAGGATACATAGCTGAAGAGGGGGAGGAAATCCCTGAAGAAGCTCTCCAAGAGACCGTGGTAGGGGCCGAAGCCCCGGCGCCCGCGTCAATTATGAAGGCACCGGGCGAGGGAAAAGTGGAAAGAGAGATTAAGGCCTCTCCGCTGGCAAAGAAGGTAGCGAGGGAAAAGGGTGTCGATCTGACGCGGATAGTTGGCACAGGACCAGGAGGAAGAATAACTGAGAAGGATGTTTTAGACTATCTGGCTAAGATTGAAGCCAGCAAAGCCACCGTAGTACCTTCACCTGCTTCCATATCTTCTAAGCAAGAAGTTGTCACCGCGGCACCAAAGATTGAGGATTTTCAGGTAATTCCGATCTCCGGCATGCGCGGCGCTATAGCCAGAAAAATGACCTATAGTAAAATGAACATCCCACATTTCTACATTAGCGTTGAAGTCGACATGACTGATGCTGCAAGGTTTAGGGAAGAGTTAATCCCTATAATCGAATCTAAAACTGGCGTTCGCTTATCATTCACACATATGCTGATAAAGGCGGTGGCTATGGCTTTAAGGGAATATCCACAGCTGAACGCTTTATGCGACGGAGAGAACATGAGGTTATCAAAAGATATTAATATCGGCATTGCCGTTGGATTAGAGGATGGTCTTATAGTTCCAGTTTTAAAGAACGCAGATTCAATGGATCTAATCCAAATATCATCTAAGGTGGAAAAATTAATCGCAAAGGCTAGAGAGAAAAAGCTTAGTGAAGATGAGTTTACTGGCGGAACATTCACTATTTCCAATTTGGGAATATTCGACGTAGACTCCTTCACAGCCATAATAAACCCGCCGGAAGTAGCAATACTGGCAGTTGGGAAAATAAGGGATAAACCGACTGTCGTTGATGGGGAAATTAAAATTAGAAAAATTATGAACATCACTTTATCCGCAGACCACAGAGCTGTTGATGGAATAATCGCGGCAAAATTCCTGGGAAAAGTTAAAGAGTTTCTTGAAAAACCTTATAATCTATTACTTTTTTCATAAAAATTATCAAATCACCTATTTTTCCTCCAATTTTCCTTTTTTCCTTTAATCTGAGGCAGCATAGTTGGTAACATGGAGATTGCTGGACTCTGAGATAACTTATGATGCCGCGATGAACTTAGCTATTGACGAGGCTATTCTCCAGGCTAGAATTCTGGGGATTGTACCACCAACCCTTAGGTTTTGGAGAAACAATCGCGCAGTTATATTGGGTCGATCTCAAAAAGTTTGTGCCGAAGTTAACCTTGAGGAATGCATTAAGGAGAGAATTCAGGTAGTCAAAAGATTTTCTGGTGGAGGAACAGTATACCATGACTTAGGCAACTTAAACTACACAATAGTTTTGGATAGTGATGACCGCTTGGTGAAAGGATTAGATATAGCGGGATCATACAGGATTCTTTGTTCTGGAATAATTAAGGGATTAGAACTACTTGAGCTATCATCGATCAGCTTTGTGCCTCCAGGAAACATATTCATTCGTGGAAAGAAAATCTCTGGTTCCGCACAATTAAGGAGAAGAAACGTTATACTGCATCACGGAACACTTCTAGTTAACTCAGACTTAAACATGCTGAAAAAAGTACTTTACAATAAGGAGAAGAGAAGAGAAAGCACAAGCATATGGAGCCCAGTTACCAACATTAGGGATGAACTAAACCGAGAAATAACCATGACTGAAATAAAAAATATATTAGTTAGTGGATTCAAGGAATCCCTTGGCATAGAGCTAGAACCTGAGAATATCAGATATATAGAAAATGACATTGCATCCAAAATTTATTATATTAAATACTTAACTTTTGAATGAGAGACAAGAAATATTTAATTTAAAATATTAGTGCTTTATTTTTATGTGATTTTTAGTTTACTCGATTTTTTCAAGCGGAGGAACACCCTCTTTACTCCATCCTCTAACCGCATAATATTCGTTCAACATTATATCAAGTTCCTCCCAGCTGATATTTTGCCCAGCAGCCTCACCTTCTTCCAGCTTCTCGTGCATAAAACGATATGGTAATACGTCATCTTCTCGAGAAATACTGCATCTAACGTTAAACATCCTCTTGATATTGTATATTCTCTCTCCAGACTGAAGCAAGCGGTCAAGGGTTATAGGCATGCCCGTGGTAAGCGCATATAGACCTGGTATGTGACCTGGCGCTATGCCGAGAAACTTGCATATTATTAGTGATTCGAGAACCTCATGCCAATTTTGGAGAGTTGCCAGCACTTTTCCCTTATCTTTAACTTCGAATCTGTTTAGGCGCTCATATATTTTTAGGTCAGGCATTCTTTCGCCCTGTTCTATACGATGAATTAAGCCTTGCAGATGACATGCGCCCCTATTTGATACAGCGTATTGTAAACCCATGCCTTTAAATGCGCGGGGATCATGCATGGGTATTTCAAGCCCCTTAACATGCATAGCAAATCTCTCAGACCCTTTCCCTATGAGCTCAGATGCCCTCTTTACGCCTTCAGCTAAAATATTACCTAAATTTTTTCTTTCACCTATAGCCTCAATAAGCCTAATTATTGCTTCAGGGTCGCCCCACCTTAAACTAAGGTTATCTGTCTCTCGACTCGTAATTATACCTTTTTCATAGCATTCCATCGCAAAAGCTATACAAATGCCTGTTGATATTGTATCCATACCATAGTAATTGCATAGATAATTTGCTTTAACTATCACGTCTAATCTATCGTTTAGTAAGAGTGAGCCTAAGGATGCAAGTGTTTCATATTCTGGCCCCCTCTTAAGCTCTAAACCAGCGAAAGGGCCTTCTTCAATTTTCACATACCTCCAGCAGGAAATTGGACAATTCCAGCACGCTCTTTTACCCCTAACCATCACTTTATTATAGGTCTCTCCAGAAATATTATTAATATTCTCCCATTTTCCCATAGTAAAGTTTTTTATTGGAACATCACCATACTCACGGTGAAGCGTTAACAGTTCACCGCCAGTACCATATGAGGCAAATATCTGCGTTGTTGGAAAGGACATTATCTGTGGATATATTCTTCTAAGTATGTTTCTTATGCGTTCAGAATCTTTTACCGGAATCTCTTTACTTCCCTTAACAGCAATTGCCTTTAAAAGTTTTGAGCCCATAACAGCACCTAATCCGCTTCTACCAGCCACTCTGCCCTCATCATTTAGTATCGATGCAAAACGGATGAGCCTTTCACCAGCTGGGCCTATGCAAGCAACCTTAAAATTTTCACCATGCCTCTTTTTGAGCGTTTCTTCAGCCCTAAAGCAATCCATACCCCAAAGATCGCCAGCATCCTCTATGGTAACCTCTTCATCGCTTATAACTAGATAAGATGGTTTTTCCGATTTACCCTCGATTATTATTCCATCGTAGCCCGCTCGCTTAAGCTCCCTAGCCCAAAAGCCGCCTGAATGCGATTCACCCCACGCATTAGTTAAGGGGGATTTAGCGCAAACAACATATCGACCTGTACACGGTATTAATGTTCCAGTTAATGGTCCCGTCATGAATACAAGTTTATTTTCGGGATCAAATGGAGAGGTCTCGGGTTTTACCTCTTCATAAATTATTTTTGCTGCTAACCCCACTCCACCAATAAACTTTTTTAAAGCTTCCTCATTTAGGTTTTCAGCTTTTGTCTTATTTAAGTCTAGATTCACCCTCAGAATCTTACCCATATATCCGTACATTTCGATTACCTTTCAATATATTAAACTTTATATAGTTTCTTTATTAATTCTATATCTTCTTCAGGAATAAGCGGAATATTCTTCTTAAATATGCTGGCCACGAACTGAGTTATCGCCACCTCTTCTAATGTTTCAACTATTGTTTCAGCTTCCAGAAGATTGCTTCCAACACCTATCACGCCATGGTTCATGAGTATGAGAACTCTGACGCCTTCTATATATTCTCCTATAAGCTTTGCTAGAGCATCTGTGCCCGGAAAAGCCCATGGCACAACCTGAACCTTTCTCAGCACAACCGCAGCCTCAACCGTTATTGGCTGTATTGATATCCCAGCTAGGGCTAAACCAGTTGCAAACGGATTATGGCAGTGGACAACGGCATTCACATCCACTCTTTTTTTGTAAATCATCGCGTGGAAAGGTGTTTCTACTGATGGCCTTAAAAAACCTTCTAGAACTCTTCCATCTAAGTCTACTTTAAGTAGATCTTCCTGCTCTAATTCACCTTTAAAAACTCCGCTTGGAGTTATCCAAAACTCACTTGCTCCAGGAAGACGGGCACTAACATTTCCACCTAAAGCCGAGATTAAACCCCTATCGAAGAGCCTTCTCATCGTCTTGCAGATGTCTTCCTTTAGCTCCTCTTCTGAGCCTAAGGGCAAAAACTCCTCCATAGCCATCACTTTATAGCCGTTCTTATCCGCAATTATGATTGACGGAGCAATTAAATCTTTTTATGTAATTGCAGATTTAAAGAGGATTGCCATGAAATTTTATTAGAATGGTTGATGATGAGATGTTATAACAACAACGTTGTGAAGATCGCTAAGCTTTAGCCTTCTAACTTTACGAGTAGAGACTAATTAAACTAATTAAAAGAATAAAGAATTTATCTTAGAAGATACAATATCCATATTGCCCCAATGATTTGCGATGGACGGACTGACATATGATGAACCATTGCAGATATGAGGGGTTAAACAATTAAGGCATAGACTTCTTCTTTTCAGAAAAATAATGAAAATGAATCGGAAAAAATATTTTGGCATACAACGCATATTATTGTTGAGGTTTAATGGTGAAAGAAGAATCCGAAGTCGAGGTTTTAGAGAGCATCTGTAAAGAGGCTAAGGAAAGTGGAAAAATAACTGGTGAGCAACTAATTCGCCTAGCAACGCTCTTCGGCTCTCGCTTTCAAAAAGCCTGGGAGGCTGTTAGAGACGGTAGAGTTAAAAAGTACACCTTTAGGCCGAGCGATAGAGTGGTTTGGATAGTTGTTGGTAAAGAGAGGGATTACCTCGTCATGCCGGATGCTGGATTCTGCTCCTGCAATGATTTCTATTTCCATGTTATGAGTAGGAAAACCCACTTATGCTATCATCTGATCGGGCAGAAACTTGCTGAATCACTAGGCTGGTATGATAAAATAGAAGAGAGCGATGACATGTATGACTTCCTGATGAAAGAGTGGAAAAAAGCAACATCTTAAATATTCGATCACGAAAAATTTTTAGAGGTTGAATCTATATGAGCGCAGAGGCGTACTTTAACACGCTTGGATCTGTCATATTAACATTGATCTTTGTGGCCTTCATGCTTATCTTTCTATACCTCGTTTATTGCGAGGAGGAAAAAACAACATCTAAATCTTAAGCGCCACGCCCTTAATATTCTATTCCCCTCCTGGCTTGAACACCCATGCTCCAGGGATGCTTTATTTCCCTCATCTCTGTAACTAAATCAGCCCTTTCAATGAGCTCTCTAGGTGCATTTCTGCCCGTTAAGACGATAGTTGTAGATTCAGGTATATCCCTCAAAAGGTCAAGCACATCGCTTAACTTAATCAGACCTATTGAAACGGCGAGATTTATTTCATCTAAAATTAAGAGGCGGGGTTTCATTTTTAGTGCTTTTTTTGCGAAATCAAGTCCTCTCCTCGCTAGCTCGTAATCAACCGGTTCGGGTTTTTTAAGATCTATGAACTCTTTTCGCCCAAACTGGTGAATCTCATAGTTAGGCGTAAGCCTTCTTTTAATCTTGTATTCACCTATATCTTTACGTCCCTTCATAAATTGGACTATTATAACTTTATATCCATGCCCGATGGATCTTAATGCTAAACCAAAGGCTGTAATAGATTTACCTTCACCATCCCCCGTGTAGAGATGTATAAAACCCACAGATATCACCAAAATACTAGCATCTATTTATGTATTGATGTTGCTGAGAATATTAATGTTGCCGCTGCCGCTTAATTTATATGCAGCCGCTTATCCAAAACCTTATATTATGTGCGCCTAACTTAATACATCATTGTTGATAATGGAGGGCGTTATCTGATGGAAGTGTTCAATGTTATATCGAATAGAAGAAGCATTAGAAAATATAGGAAGGAGCCTGTATCGGATAGCGTTTTAGAGAAAGTCTTAGAAGCAGGCAGACTTGCACCTTCAGCTGCTAATAGACAACCATGGTTCTTTATAGTAGTGAAGGACGAGAAGATTAAGGAAATGCTGATAGACGCGTGCAGGGGGCAGAAGTTTGTTAGCGAAGCTGGAGCGGTGATTGCGGTTTTAGGAGACCCAAATGCTTCCAGATGGTACAAGCAGGATCCATTTATAGCTGCAAGTTTCATGACTCTGGAGGCTTACGAGGAGGGACTGGGCGTCTGCTGGATAGGGGCATTCGAGGAGGAAAAAGTTAAGCATATTCTAAAAATACCTGAGAGCTTATCCGTGGTGATACTATTAACGGTTGGTTATCCAGATGAGGAGCCGACGCCGAGACCTAGAAAGCCTAGAGAGCAAATATTTTTCTTAGATGAGTATGGTAAAATATATTCATTTCGAACCCTAAAATGAAGCATCTTCAATCGTATGAATCAATCCTTTTCTTTTTCCCATATTATGCTTCAGCTCCGCTAAGCAGTTTCCGCAGAATTCGGGTTGTTTCCTATCAGTCATACCTATGTGAAGTGAAAAATGCATGACGCATAAAGGATTTGAGCAATGAACTAAACCGAATGCGTGCCCTATTTCATGCATAGCCTCCTTAATAGATCTCTCTATAAAAAGCTGCTCATTAGGCTGTTCACCATAAAATTCAGGTCTAAGTCTATAAAGTGATATAATCGCCGCCCTACCGGGACATTGAGCCTCGCCAAAAATGAAATTCATTCCATGAGCGTAAATATCAACATCTACGATGCCTAAAAGGATGCATGGCCCTCCAGTTTCACCCTCAATTTTTAACGCGTAATCTAATGTCTTCTTCAATATTGGTTCAGACTTATATTGTCGTCTTATAGGATTGTAGGCCTCCTCAGGCATCTGCAAAATATTCTCTAAAATCCTGCAGGCGCATGTGGGAAATGCTTCTTCTATACTTCTTCGGATTCTCTCTAAAAATTTCCTCTCAATGCTACCAATCTGAAATATGTATATTTCCATTTGCTAAACCCGCCCCCTATATAACGAATGTGTCTCCAGGATTTGGAGCAAAAGCCTCGAGCCCAGCCTCCTCTTTAATCCACTTCGCAAACTTCTGACAGTTCCCGTTAGCCCCATGAATCGTATAAACAGTTGGTTTGCCCTTAAGTCTTTTAATAGTATCCTTTAGCTCCTTTGCCCCGCAATGAGATGAAAAATCGAAGAAGCCGACCTTGGCTTTAATTTTACGGACTTTACCATCTATGACGCACCTGCCGGTTTCCATTAGTTCACGTCCAGGTGTCCCAGGAATCTGGTAGCCAACTAGAAATACAGCATTCCTAGATTTCTTCCCAACAGTCTGAATATAGTAACTTGCCGGGCCGCCCTTCAGCATACCAGCTGGCGCTATTATGACGCTGGGTCTCTTAGCCACTCTTTTCCGTTCCCTCCAATCATCGATCCATCCAACCATGTGAATGGCGTCCATAAATAGCTGCGGATCTTTAACAAAATCCAAGTGGTTCATTATTATTCTGCTGGCTTCACGAGCCATTCCATCTATAACTACTGAGTGCTCAAAGTGGTAGGCTGCAAGAACGCATGCAATCTCCTGCGCCCTCCCAACGCTAAATGCTGGAACAAGAACAGTTCCGCCTGACTCAACAACATCAGTAACCTCATCAATAAATTTCTCCTCTAGGACTCTACGTTCAGTGTGATCTTCGCTGGCATACGTACTTTCAATGATAACCGCATCTAGTTCACCGCAATCGAAGACTGCGCCTCTGAGCAGCCTAGTTTCTATAGTGTTAAAGTCGCTTGTGTACAGTAGGCGCCTTCCCTCAGCTTCTACCAGCACTGAAGCCCCGCCTGGAAGATGCCCAGAATTCAATAGCCTAAATTTCATGTCGCCTACAGCTGTCTCCTCCTCGTAATTAATGCTCACATGGCTCCTAACCATAGAGTTAAGCTCTATGTACTCAAAGGGCAAATAATAGCTTGAAAGATGAATAAAATCCTTTATCAGCAGAGACGTTAGGCCTAAATTTAGCCTAGTTCCATAAACCCTTTTTGGTTCGCTTATGTGAAAAATTGGAATTGCCCCTGAATGATCTAGGTGACTATGCGTCGCGATTATGGCATCAACCTCTTTTGGCGGGATGTGCATTGGGAAGCCGGGCGTATGATTAAGCATAACTCCATAGTCTAGCAAAATCTGCGCCTTACTGGTTTTTACAGCCACTGCAGCTCTACCAACTTCTCTGGCTCCGCCTAAGAATTTAATCTCCAACGAAACTTTCTCCACCATTCATTTTACGGTTTTACTTTATTTAGGTTATTTCTTTAATTAAAAAGTTTCTATATTAACTTTTTTACGAGTATCGATCTTATTAAAAGGTATCTCTTTAGCGTCTGAGATTAGAGGTAATTTTTCAACCTTAACCTTTTCAGGAAGCTCCTCAGCGCAAATTTCAGATACATCTCCGCTCCAACCATCCTCTACGAACAATACAATAGTCGTGTATGGCGATCTACCAATATATTCAAGGATTTGCTGAGCAACATGCTTCACAGATTCAATATCAGGCGGATAGGAATATTCATATTGATATAGGGGGTAGGTTTCGGCAAGTTCTAAAGGTATTATGCCGAAGGAGGGCGAATAAAAACATATGTGAACAACGCTTAGATCCAGACCGATTTTTCCACATACTTTAGACACTATCTTCTTATAGAGCCTACGTCTTCGAATGTTTTTAGTCTTAAGGTCAGGTATTAAAATTAGGATTTTTGCCCAATCAGGCGGGGAATATCTCTCCCTTAACCTCATTGTATGGCGAGTTACCTCCGGCCTAGCCAATCCAATAGAACTAAAGAAGAAAAGCCCTCTCTTTTTAATTTGCGGACTGTACTTCTCAATATATTCGCTGTATTTTCTCAGATTTTTTAACGCTTGAAGAAGCGATGGGTGCGCATGAGATTTCATCTCCATGTATTCCCATAATCTGCCTTCAGATATCGCCTGCTTAATCCTATTAATTTCTGAAAAACAAACATAGAGATTATGCCTGCTCAGATTCCTCTCCCGCTCATCTCCAGGCATCTCCATGAGAGCTTTCGGCTCATATTTAACGCAAACAGGACATGAGCAGGGCAGATATTCGAGATCTTTAAGATGCATCGTTCCATAGTCGGTTAAGTAGCGGTTCTCCCTGGCGAACAGAGAATAAGCAGCTGAATCGAAAATGTCACATCCAAGGGCGACTGCTAATGAAAAGATAAGCGGGTGTCCAGCTCCAAAAAGGTGAAATGGACGGTTTACTGGAGCATTCATTTTCGCAGTGAGCACCATATCAACAAGAATCGTAAATAAATATTGTTCCATAATGGGCGTTGGGCTGCCTAAAGCGTGAATATTAAAGGGAATCTTTCCAATCTCTCTAGCCGAGTAGGCTACAAGATCAAGGTAGCAGCCTCCTTGAATTGGACCGACCCAAGCTATATCTGTGCGTTTTCTAAGGCTCTCCAATTCTTTAGCTCTCCTCAATGTTTCATCAACTGTGTATTTTGCGTGATCCGCCGAGACGCCCCATCCGGTCGGCACATCAAGAATCGTTGCGATATCCGTATCTATCTCCTCCTGGTATCTTATGATTCCCTCATTAGTTACTTCTACACTTCCGTAAGCCAAAATCTGATATGCGCCGGAATCCGTCATTACAACGCCAGGAAAATCAAGTATCCTATGTATTCCCTCTTCTTTTGCCCTTTCACCAAAATGCTTCTTTACGATGTATGCATTTGTTATCAGAGCGCTGCAATTAAAAATATTCCAAAGTTCTCTAGGCTCTATAATTTCCTTGGCTGGGTTTATTACTGGAAGAAAGATCGGTGTTTCAACAGTTCCGCTTTTTGTTCTGAACCTCCCTATTCTGGCTAGAAGATCCTTTTCACGTACTTCAAATTCAATCATATATTCAAGTACACCAGCCTACGCTACAATGCACAATTAAGCGTTGCTTCTAGCTTAAAAGTAAATCATTAAGGCGTTACTTAAGTGTATTTTGTAGTTTAATAAGGCGAAAACTACTCGGCATCCGGAACTGAGGTAAAGCGGCTTCTGTAACCGATAAAGTTAAAAGTAAGATCGCTGAAACGTTTAAAGGACTATGACTGAAGAATCTGAGAAGGATAAATTGGATTTAGAAAGAAAAGTCATCATAGAGGGTTCATCTAACTTTCAATTTCACGCAGCATATCTTGCATATTTGGAAGCCTATGATAAGGCTTCTGACTCTGATGTCAGAAGATACTTGAATCAAAATATAATTGCTCTTCAGCAAAACAAAATAGACTATCAGACGTTTTACAGAAACATAAATCAATACCGCTCAATCAGCACCGCTCAGTATCATTCTAAATTAAACATAAAAACGCAGAGTAAAGGCGAGTGGCGCAGTAAAATGCGTAAAATAGAAAGAGAAAAAAGATACGAAAAATGACTGCTGGAAACCCCGCTGAAATTCGCCATTTGCTAAATATCATTTACCTAATGAAATTCCCTTTTTCACTTAAGATTTATTACTGGGCTCCTCTACTTTTTTAGGGGATCACATCCCACCTGATAAGTATGAAATCAGTAGTAGATATGCAAGTAACCCTTCAAGTTTCCACAGATTGGCTCTTCCAGCTAATTTGGATACTAGCCTTCATATTCATTTGGGTTTATGGGCAAAGGATCCAGACGATACTGACGCTTAAGGAAATTGAAGGGTCACTTTCCAGACTTAAGAACATGAGAGATAGGGGGCGACAGATAGTCATTTCGGCGATTAAGGAGATAGGTAAACCTGCCGAGGACCCGACGCCTAGGGTTGACCGCTTATTGGAGCACGTGGACATAGAACCCGTCAGCCTAGATCCAACTGGCATAATTAGGAGGTTGGAGCATATAATAGACGTCAGAGACTTTAGGCTGAAGGAAGAAGTTAGGCAGATGGCACCTCAAGCTGACGAAGCTCAGATAAATAATCTGACAAACGTGTTGGAAGCTGCGTTAGCATTAAACCATGTGTATAAAATTGTCAGGCATTATTATTTGATGGGAAAGAAAACGTTAAGCTTTTATGTGATTCTACAGATTCAAATGCTTCTTCCACTAATAATGAGGGAGTCTGAAGCTTTCGCAAACGCCTTAAAAGCATTTACTTTAGGTCAGCCAATAGGTGATGGAGCAGGGGCTCTCGTTGCTGCGAGGCTGATGCATGGTAATAAGAAGAGGCTGATAGCCCAAGACACTATTTTAAGTGAAACACAAATAGAGGGGCGGAAGGCGTACGTGATAAAGGCTAAAGGCCCGGGCGGAAACGTTGGCAAGCCGGGTGAAGCCATAAAGCAAATACTTGAAGAGGAAGAGGGAAAGGTTGCCCTAATTATAATGATTGATGCAGCCCAGAAGCTTGAAGGTGAGAAAACAGGTGAGGTGGCTGAAGGGGTTGGAGCAGCGATAGGTGGGCCTGGAGTTGATAAGTATAAGGTTGAGGAAGTAGCCACAAAATATAAGGTTCCGCTAAGCGCAATTATCATAAAAGAGAGTATAGAAGACGTCGTCTCCACAATGAGAAAAGAAATAGTTGATGGCGTTGAGGAAGCGATAAATAGAATTAAGCGAATTATCTGTGAAGGCACCAAGGAGGGAGATACCGTTATAATCGCCGGGATAGGAAATACTATTGGAATAGCTCAGTAAATCGGGTGGGTTACATATGGATGAAAGAGAGTCAAGAAGAACCCCAGTATTTTTTATGTCGATAATAATCTTCATGCTCATCATGTCATTGGCAGCTCTTTTGCTGGCCATAGAAGCATACCTGGTTCAGGGGAAGCTTGAGATAATTAATATAATATTGAGTGCAAGCGCGCTCTTCTTAGCCGCATACATGTTTATTCAAATAAGAAAAAGATCAATAAGTTTAGGCTTTGAAACACTTAAAGTCTCAACTGTAATACGGTGCTTAAAATGTGACTATAAAAATGTGAGAGAGTTTGAGAAGGGAGACTATATACTAAGAGACGCTGGACCATGTCCAAAATGTGACGGAACACTCATTATACATTCAATTTTTAGAGAATCGAAAGAGAAAGATTAGGGTTCTGAACTACGTAGTCTTTGATAGACTTACGTAGCTCTTGGGATTCACTAGCCTAAAGCTCCTCTGCTCCATTAGTTTGAAATGAAGCTTTGTATCCAGATACAGATTCACTAGCCTAAAGCTCCTCTCGAGTTCATCGGAGCCTTCATCAGCCTCTCCACCCGTCAGGGTGAACCCGCCCCAGCCCCTCATCATCTCCTCAAGGAGGTTTGGAGATGGGGAAAGCCCCTCCATCTGAAGGTAGGGGTTTGTAAATTGCTCCTTTCGAGGCATTGAATCACCCCACATCTGGAGCACCTCCACCGATACCTGCATTACAATCTATGTCCATTTTAAATTTATCTATTCTGAAACTGCTGACAACGGCGCATTTTACGATTGATAAGTTGCTAAGTTATCACAATAATGTCCTTATCACCTACGTAAATTGTATGCTCAGCTTGGGCAACTGGTTTTAGGCTTGCCTCTATGAAAACTGGATATGATATTAAATATTTTTGCGATATGAGCTCTGCAAAGGCCCGTTTATATGCTTCTTCTCGCCCTAAGTTCCTTTTTAACCACCTTTCGGCGAAAGGTAGGGTTTTAAAGTTTTCATTAATAAAATTTAGTAAATTCTTAATTTCAGTTTGCCTTTGAGCAAACTTATATTTCACAAGCCTGAAGATGTATCTCTCCGGTCCATCCTCAACTATTCCGATAGCATCCTTAAGCGTAACGAAGGGCTCAATTGCATAGACGCATCCTGAAGTGATTCTTTCCAGAGAAAAGTGAGATATGTTAGGTATAGATTTTCCAGCATGAATAATGTAGCGACCAATTTGATGCCCAGTTAGGTTTGATACTGGTTTAAAGCCATATCGCTCAATTGTCGCTTGAATCTCAGAGCTAACCTTTGAAATCGATATTCCCGGGCGTATAATGCTTATGCCTGCTTCAAGCGCTTTTTCCGCGACATAAACCATTTCTTCATACTCTGGGCTGAAACATACTGTTGTGGCGGTGTCAGCAATGTAGCCATCCACATGCACTCCAATATCAATTTTAACTAGGGCCTTTTCCGGTATCCTCCTCTCATCGTTAGGCGGGGAAGTGTAATGTGCAGCAACCTCATTTATTGAAATATTGCATGGAAACGCTGGTTTTCCACCTAAATCTCTAATTCTTCCCTCAACAGTCTCGCAGACTTCGATGAGCGGCATATCTTCTTTAACCACCTTTTTTATTTCCTCCCTAACCCTAGCAGCTATTTTGCCCGCTTGAATGTACTTTTTAAGATTTTCCTCCCGAAAATGTTTCCTTTCATCATTAAACAGCTTATTTAATGCGTCCATTTTTAGACTCCAACATTTAATGCGCTATATTTTAAGGTTATTTAATTAATAGGGGCTGTAAGATTTAAATATTGTTTTTGATTTTTTATAGTATGCGGTTTCAGACCAATTAAACATATTGTGGCGAACCATATGGGGCGCCTAGTAGTTTTAACAGCCGACAGAACGTTGATGAGCGAATATGGCGGAGCAATATTCTTGGGTTTCAGCGCATGCGTACCTAAGGGTTTAGTTCCAGACAGCCTCTACTTCAGAATATTCTGTCCGCCAGTAGAGGCCGATGGAGAAGGGGCCGCCATTGTAGCGCCTAATGGAACTAGGAAAATTGAGGCTGCCCTGCTGGAGTATGGTTTTAAGAATGAGGACGTCATAGTCGCCCACCCAGAATATTTAGGTAAAGTTATCGGCCCCGAAACCAAAGTTCTAGGGATAACTGCGAATGATCCGTTAGGTATGGGTCCGGCGACAACGACATTCACCGAAATTTTTGGCGGAGAAGCCTATATGGCAATTAAATTTCGTGAAATTCTAAATCATCCATCCGTCAAAAAGTATAGGCCGAAAATAATAGTCGGCGGTGCAGGTGCATGGCAGCTTGAAGATGAAAATGTTAGAAAGGAGCTAGGTATAGACACTGTTGTTATTGGGGAAGGGGAGAAAATAGTTGGGTCCTTATTTAAGAAGGCGGTAAACGATGAAAAACTGCCAAGCGTGGTTTACGGTGATGTTGTTGAGGAGAACGAGATACCGGTGATTAGGGGGGCAACCATAGATGGCATAATAGAGATTGCTAGGGGATGCGGGCGCGGATGCGATTTCTGTGTTCCAACGCTTCAGCGCTTCCGATGCTTAACAATTGACCACATACTGAAAGAGGTTGAGGTTAATTTAAGGGCTGGAAGACAACCGATATTTCACGCCGAGGACGTGTTAAGATACAGGGCTAAGGGTTTAGAGATAAATAGGCAAGCCGTCATCGAACTCTTTAAAAGCGCCAAAAATTATCCTGGTGTAAAAAATGTTGGAATAAGCCACTTCGCCTTAGCATCAGTTGTGAGCGCACCGGATTTGGTTGAGGAAATATCTGGGATCCTTGACCTTAACAATAGACATTGGCTTGGCGGACAAACTGGGATTGAAACGGGTAGCCCGAAAATGATTGAGAAACATATGAAGGGTAAATGTAAGCCCTATTCTCCGAGGGATTGGCCGGATATTGTTATTAGAGCCTTTGAAATATTGAGTGAAAATAATTGGCTGCCATGCGCAACTTTGATTTTAGGGCTTCCAGGCGAGGAAATAGAGGATGTGGAGTTAACCATTTCCCTAATTGAAAAGCTAAGGCCTTTTAAGAGCATAATTGTACCGTTATTCTTTGTTGCAACGGGAGGTTTAAGTGAGAAAGCCAGATCTTTCACATTGAGGGATTTAACGCCAACCCACACCGAGCTTCTATTTAAATGTTGGAAACACAATTTCATGTGGATGGACGCCATATTTAAGGACTGGAGTGAAATGAGTATAAAAAGCGGGATAGTGCGGAGAAGCATAAAAATGATTATCGCATATGGTATTAAACAAGTTAATAGATTCATAGATATCTGTGAAAAAGACTACGACTACGACTTGAGGGCAATGATTAGAGATATTAAATATGGATATTTAAAGATCGATCAGCCTTTGCCAATGCGTATTCTGAAACCCATATTAAGATAGCTTTAAATGAAAAGCATGACCTATTCTATTTTCACTTCGTTCCTGTGGAAAAATAACTAGGAAGTAAATATCGTGAAGAGAATCGGTGTTGTAACAGCTGGCGGCGATGCTCCCGGAATGAACGCTGCTATACGCGCAGTTGTACGCTCAGCCGTTTATTATAATTTCGAAGTTGTGGGGATTGAGAGAGGATACGCTGGGCTCATCGAGGGAAGATTCCGCGTTCTAGATAGGCGTTCAGTAAGTGGAATAATAAATCTCGGCGGGACAATACTTAGAACCGTTAGATGTAAGGAAATCATGACTGATGGAGGGATAAACAAAGCCGCTGAATTTCTGAAGGGCATTAACGTCGAAGGGTTGGTGGCTATAGGCGGGGATGGAACATTTAGAGGCGCAAGCAGACTTTATGAGGCCAGCGGCATACCTATGATTGGCATTCCAG
Source organism: uncultured archaeon (assembly GCA_938091805.1). GTDB lineage: Archaea > Thermoproteota > Bathyarchaeia > Bathyarchaeales > DTEX01 > DTEX01. The sequence goes on from CALKGV010000028.1 coordinate 19,821, forward strand.
CAACGATTGATAATGATGTTTCCGGAACTGATACAACAATAGGTTTTGACACCGCCGTTAATGTTGCTCTAGACGCGATAGATAAGATAAGAGATACTGCGACGTCTCATGAAAGGATATTTGTCGTTGAAGTCATGGGCAGGCGGAGGGGTCTCCTGGCCCTAGAAGTTGGCTTAGCCGGCGGGGCCGAAATAATTCTCATTCCAGAAATAAAGATTAATTTAGACAAAATTTGTGAGAGAATAAAAAGAGATCGGGAAGAGGGAAAGATATCTGAAATCATAGTGATGGCTGAAGGAGCTGGCGACAGCCGCTTAGTAACTGAGCATATAGCCAAGGAGACAGGATACGAAGTGAGGCTCACGGTTCTGGGACATATTCAGAGGGGTGGCACGCCGACTGCGCGCAGTCGGGTGCTCGCATGTCAATTTGGAAACAAGGCTGTTGAATTGCTGGCTACCGGCGAACATAAAAGAATGGTTGGCATAAGAGGGGAGAAAGTGGTATCAGTCGACCTAGATTACTCATGGAGAGAGGAAAAGAAAATTGATTTAGGGCGATATAGGCTTGCCGAGATTCTTTCACTGTAAATTCGCTTAAATAACGCATTATTTACTTAAGTTAAGTTATGAAGTTAGTTAATCCAGCCTCCCTAGCAAGTTCTATGGCGCGCTCCATCTCCTTAGGTGTTAATCTCCGACGTAGCTCCGGTATTTCATAAGCTCTCCATTCAGGCCTATACTGGAACATTACATTTGTTCTTGTACCTTTACCGAGATTTTTGCTTATCCACTCAAGAATATATTTTGTGCAGCATTCAAGATGATTGGGCAGAACTAGGACTCTTATTATAAGTTCACCATATCTACTACCATAAAGGTGATTTCTGACGCAGATATCCCAATAATTAGGCGCATCTGAGATCCTTTTCGCGCATTCGAAGGGACCATATTTAAAATCTAAGAGGTAAACATCGACGAAACCAGCTAGGATCTTAGCTGTTTCCTCGCTATAATATGAGTTGGAATTCCAGACAACTGGAACATTTATATTCACATGCTTAAATGTTTCAAGCCAATGCTCCAGCCATGGAGTAGGCTCACCGCCAACAAGATTGACGTTTCTACAGCCACTCTTGCGTAGGCGCTCAACCGACAAAGCTAAACGCCTAGGCGCATAAACCTCACCCTTCTCGAACCACTGGGATATAGTCCAGTTCTGGCAGTGTAAGCATCTCATTGTGCACCCCATTGTAAATATTGTCCCAGATGGAACCAGCTCAGGCTCCTCGCCTATATGTTCAAACATTGAGGAGACTGTTATCTGGTTTCCACATTTGCAGTAGCCTAGCTCTCCCTTTAACCGGTTTACCCCACATCTCCTGTTGCAGAAGTGGCAGCGCTCCAAAATATTATTTGCAATTTTTATTTTGAGATCTAAATATGACTTTTCCGGAACACTTATATCTTCCAGGCTTCTTCTTCCAGAATCTATCTCGCCTTGAAGCCTATAAAATTCTTCAGTCAGCTTCTCATGCTCATCCCATAAGTCTTCAAGCATATCGGTCTCGTCGAATTCAGCTGGTACCCTCTTTGCAATCATAAATTTAGCTGGCTTCCTATCCATCATGACGGCGAAGTATCTTGATAGGCTGGCCCTAGCCCCCTCATCATATAATACTTCAACAGCGTCTTTTCTGAGAATACGCCACATAAACCATCAAGAAAAAATTGGGAAGGAGAGCCTATTAAAAATTTAGGAAAACTTTCTGCTGGGAATATTTCCAATGGCTCTGAACATTAGAGCATTATCCCTCTCAAATTGTTGAATATGTTCACATAAACTTATATTGAACGAAAACGGAAAGAAAATCTGGGAGAGGAGATGTGAATATGGTTATTAAAGTTGAAAGAGCAGCATGGCTTCTATCGCTGCTCCTAGTGTTATCTATCATATTATATGTGATCTACATCACTTTGCCTGTAAAGCGCCCTCTGATAAATGATACATTTTTCGTATCTGAGAACAAAGTTTTTCTCCCTTTGCCGCAGAAAGTCAGTAATTTAACGGTTGAGGAGGCAATACTGTTGAGGAGAAGCATTAGGGATTATACTGATGACCCCATAAGTATAGGCGGCCTTGCCATGATCCTTTGGTCCGCTTACGGCATAACTGACACTGAGCGAGGGTTTAGGGCTTCGCCTAGTGCGGGCGCCACATATCCCCTCGAAATATACATCGTGGTTGGGGAGAGAGGAGTCGCAATAAAGGATGGTTTTCTCGAGGCGGGAGTATACAAGTATGAGCCTCATAGCCACAGCCTATTACTGGTTAAGAAGGGCGATTACCGTAGTGAACTCATGAAGTCAGCTCTGGGGCAGGAATGGGTAGGTGAAGCACCTCTTACCATAATTGTTTGCGCCGTGTTTGAGAGAACTACAAAGATTTATGGGGAAAGAGGTCAGATCAGATACGTCCCCATGGAAGCTGGGCATGCTGGCCAGAATATATATTTAATGGCTACGGCTCTTAATTATGGTGCTGTTGTTGTTGGAGCTTTCTATGATGATTTGGTGGCCACTGTTGTTGGTGTTAAGCCGGAAGAAAAACCGCTATACATTATTCCCCTCGGTGTTCCGAGGGGACCGCATTACAAATCCTTTGAAGATTTAGGTAAATATATAACATCTAGGAGGGGGTTAAACGGTTGATTAAGAGAGCTACCTTAGTGAAGTTAGCTATACTTATGGTTGAAGTTACATCTCCACCTTTACTTTTGCTTACCTCAATATATTTGCTAAGCGGCTATCAAATGTTAGTCCCCACTGTAAAGATCCTTCCTGAACCCAGAAGAATCCACACTGATAGCCTTTTAAGGCTTCTAACGATAATACTTGCATACATCCATACCCTGGGAGGTTCAATATTCATTATTGAAAGACGCATGAAAAAAGATGTTTTGAAAAAGTTAGTGGAGATCTTTGCAGTCGTTGCGGCAACAGCGCTTATTCTTCTCTTCTTAATGCTGGAAGCAGCATTTACAATTTGAAGGCATATTGAGAAGAGACTAAGGCTTTATGCTCCAAATGTCTTTTTAATCAGATTATGGAATATGGGAACGATAGTCCTGTTCTGTGAAATCTTCCTTTAATGGCTATTTTATGTCCGCATTTTGGGCATCGCATATCGCCGGTAATGTTCCATCTCATAACCTCGAAACCATATCTTTTTATAAGCAGCTCTTGACAGTTCGGGCAGTAGGTGTCCTCATATTTATGTCCTGGAACATTGCCTAAGTAAACATAGTTTAAGCCTGCTTCCCTTGTGCTTTCATAGGCTTTTTCTAAGGTTTTAATCTCAGTTGACGGTATGCTGGTCAATTTGTAATCCGGGTGGAACCTTAAGAGATGAAATGGCGTATCCTCACCTAGATTATCTTTTATCCATGATGCCAGCTCCCTTATTTTCTCCATCGATTCGCCAATTTTTGGCACAACAAGATTCGTTATTTCGATGTGTATGCCATGCGTCCTCATTTCTTTTAAGGCTTCATATATGGGCTCAACGGAGGGAACCATAGAGAATTTCTTATAAAATTCCGGGTCGCCTCCACCTTTAAAGTCGACCGTTGCGGCGTCAAGATATGGAGCAATTGTTCTCACAGCCTCAGGAGTCATATATCCATTTGTGACAAAAGTGTTAAATAAACCATGTTTATGGGCTTCTACGGCCGTATCATAAGCATACTCAAAGAAGATTGTTGGTTCAGTGTAAGTATAACTTATGCCCTGGCAGCCATGTTCCAGCGTAGCCTTCACAACTTCCTCAGGCATGAAATCTTTACCAATAATATCTCTTTCTTGGCTTATGGCCCAATTATCGCAGAATTGACATCTGAAGTTGCATCCGATTGTTGCTATGGACATGACAAGCGCTCCTGGATGAAAGTGTGATAGGGGTTTTTTACCTATTGGATCAATATTGGCTGCGCAAGCCTTAGCATAATTTAGCGAGTAGAGTCTTCCATCCTCATTCTTTCTTACGTTGCAGAAACCTATTCCGCCATTAGATATAACGCATCTTCGAGCGCAAAGATTGCATCTGACTTTATTTCCTTGAATCTGTTCGTAAAGCATTGCTTCACGCTTAGACATTGTATGCTCATTCCTTCTACGATTTATCCATAATAATTTAGGTTCAAAGCGCAATTTAATAATTTCTGCTATGCGGCTTAATTCTTATTATTGATTGTTTTCGGTCTCTTCTCCATTTTCGGATTATTCTCCGTCGAATTTATTGGTGGCTGAATTATCCCTCAGCCAGCGATAGCGTTGAGATTTCACCTAAAATCTAACATTTAAATGAAAATTGAGCCCAATATTACAGGAAATATCTAGAAATGGAGCAGAAGAGAAAAAGAAGAGCGAAAGTTGAGTTTCACGCAGAAATTAAGCCAAAAAGCAATAATTTCCTAAAAATTTACTGGGCTTTTTATTCTCTGGAAATTTAATGGAGAATCGAATGTTAGCATAGCATTGTTTAAGGGGAAAAGAGATCCGATGAGTTCCCACGTAATCGGCAGTTTTCCTAGACTCTATAAGAAAATTAAAGAAAACTTAAACAGTTTAAAGATCCGTTCAATATTTGACGCCCAACTTAATTGTTTCCTCCGGTTTCTCGTCAAGCATCCTATATGCCTCGGCAGCCTCTTCAAAATTTACTATAGGTGATAGAATCCCATCAATTCTTAAACATTTTCGCCTAAAAAGTTCTATAACGGTCTCATAAATCCGCTTTCTATTCCAAAGAGGGTAATCCCTGTATGGTTCGCTTTCGATCCTTGCACCTGAAACCATTACCTGCCGATTAAAATGCCACTCTTCACCAAGATTTAAGCCCTTTGCCTCGCCATGATACCATGATACTGGCACTATTGTTCCACCGTATCTTGTTCCCCTAATGGCTTGATGTAGGGCCTCGTAGGAACCGCTTGTCTCTATAGATATGTCTACACCCTTCCATTCAGTTGCCCTTCTAATTTCCAGCCCAGCGTCGCATGTTCGGGGGTTGATCAGCATATCTGCCCCGTATAATTCCGCTAGGTTCCGCCTTTTCTCAAATGGCTCAATGCCTATCATAGATATTGCGCCTGAGAGCTTAGCCATTTGAACAGTTATGAGCCCTATTGCACCCAGCCCGAATACCGCTACGGTATCGCCGAGCCTAACATGTCCCTCCCGAACAGCCATTAGAGCAACTGTGGCTGGATCAATGCATACGATCTCTTCGTCGCTAAGCTCGCTTGGGGCAGGGTTAACTTCCTTCTCATTAACTGTATGCGTCTCTCTTATTGGCAGGTAACCGTAAACTCTATCGCCGACTTTAAACCTTTTAACGCTCTCTCCAACCTCTACTACTATGCCAACGGTCATATTGCCAAGTTTTAGTGGAAAAGAAACAGTCCATCCCCTACGCGTTTCCCTCGGAAAGAAGAGACCGGTTTCGGGGTCAAATACCTTATCGGAGAAGGGAGATAATCCCCTATAGATTAAGAGTGCCGTTCCATGCTTCTCAGCTGAAAAACGGCTTTTAATACGTATCTGATCTTGCTTAAGAGGCGGCTCTTCGTAGTCGACTAGCACGGGTTTTCTTGGGGAGACCGCAACTAATTCTCTAGGCATAAAAACACCAGCATTTTTAAGCAGTGAAGCCCTAATCTTTTATCCCTTCAAGTAAACTCATAACGTTCCAAAGCCTGACGCGGGTGTAAGGCGGCATATTTGGATCTTGAAGTATTTCATCTATAACCGATATGGCGTTTGAAGCTCTAACCCCCAGAGTATACTGAGTTGATTGAAGCATATCCATGGCCTCCTTAGCCGTCCTCCTTATGTTTCTAGGGGTTGTATTGTCATCTGAGACTTGCCCAAGGATCGCTAGAGCCTGTTTTATCTTCTCCTCGTATTTCTGAATCTTCTTTTTACCGGCCAACCATCAACACCTCCTGGGTTGAAATATTTTTATCCGGCTTGACCAGGTTGATCTTATATTTAATCTTCAGTTCTAAAAATTATTATTTCTCCTTCGTCCTATTACGCTTTACGCTTAGAATAAACCTTGCCATTATTTTTAATGTTAGCTTGCTAAAAGAACTGCGCCGCTAGGCTCGTACATTCCCTTTATCACATAGCCAGTTAAATTCGCCAGTTTACATGCGAAATCCTCAACATCGCTCATATAGGGCATAGCCTCCCTAGATAGCCTCTTTCTGCTTTGACCAACCCATTCATAAGCCTTAACTTCAACAAAATCAGGCTTAGCCCTCTTAACGATACTTGCGTAGCCTTTAATATTCGCAGTATTCCAACCTTTAATCACAGTAAACCTTAAGACTTTACGTGTTTCCAAACTTGGAAGCAATTCTAAAGTTTTATTAAGTTGCTCCCAAGCGTCTTTAACGAGCGGCCTAGCAACTTTCATATAGGTATTTTTGTCAGGCGCTGGAACACTGATATATAATTGAAAGGGCAGCACATTCATCCTTTCAAGCGCTTCCGGCATGGTTCCATTACTTACTAGAAATGTTATCATGCCTCTCTTTTCAGCCTCAACCACCAAATCTGATATTCTCGGATAAAGAGTTGGTTCACCGGTTAAACTCATCGTCATCATCGTAGGTTTCAAAGATTCCTCAAATTTCTTTTTGTCAACCCTTGGGTTACCCCTCCACCCTGAGAGAAGTTCTCTCCTTTTCTCAATGGCCTCATCTATAATATCAGAGGGCTCATCAAATTCCTCTAGGCTTAGCGGAAACTCTTTCCAATTAAGTCCCTCCCGGTCTCCCGAATGTATTCTCCAACAGTATAAACAGTGGCAGTTGCATCCAATATAGGGTGTCATCTGCATACATCTGTGACTTTTAACTGGCGGATACCAAAGTTCCTTGTAGCAAACCCTATTAGATCTTAAGCTTTCTTTAGTCCACCGGCATATTTTGACGGCGCTGTGAAGATGCTTACCGGCAAGCCTATAACCCTGCTTGTAATATAGGCTTCGTATCTCTGGCGGAAGCGAATAGGCAAGCGGACTCTCCATCATTGGCACCTTTTAAATGTAATCAGTTTAAAGCTAAGGAAAAAAAATTTAAAACAGTGATATAAAGTGTATTAGCAGCCTAGCAAAGCTGGCATCAATGGCATCAATATTAAGCTCCACGCGGGGTGTAAAATGGAAAACTCAAAGAAGATTCTTATCGAACTCGTTAATGTCTATAAGGAATATAGGGTCAGTGAGATATCAACTTTAGCCCTTAAAAATGTAAACTTTAAGGTTTACGAGGGCGATTTAGTTGCTATAATGGGGCCCTCAGGGTCTGGGAAGACAACCCTACTTAACATGCTAGGGCTCCTCGATAGGCCAACAAGCGGCAAAATACTCTTCGAAGATAAAGATACTTCAAAATTAAGCGATAAGGAGCTCGCTTTATTAAGAAATATTAAGCTAGGTTTCGTTTTTCAAATATTTAATTTAGTTAATAGACTAACGGTTTTTGAGAATATAGAATTACCGTTGATTCCAAGAGCCGTTCCAAGAAGTTTAAGGGCTGAAATGGTTAAGGAGGCTCTGCTGAAAGCCGGAGGGGAACTCGAATGGTTAAAGAAAAAACCAAACCAGCTTTCAGGCGGACAGCAACAGAGAGTCGCCATAGCTAGAGCCATTGTGGGAAATCCGCCCATAGTATTGGCTGATGAGCCAACCGGAAATCTTGACAGAGCTTCTGCCAAAATAATTATTGAAACTTTCTTAAACTTGAACAGGAAAGGACATTCAGTAATAGTTGTGACCCATGATCCTGAAGTTGCAAACTGCATGAGGAATATATATGTAATAAGGGATGGAGCAATAATGGGAGCATACGAACCTAATCCAAGCGAGTCCCTTATTAGTAAGATGATGTAAAATGATTTTTAGATTCATGAAATAATAAAAATTTAAGGAGTCAACATCATGATCGCTGGAAAAAGAAGACTCGCTTTAATTTTAACCTTAACGGTTTTGTTAATCGATGCATCGCTATTTATCCTGCTGGAGAGTTTTTGCAGTCAAGATGGTAACTTCTTCAATATAATTAATGCCGTATCTAGATCCTCATCCGGTTCATCGAAAATTTATCCCGGAAGCAGAAGGGTGAGCCTAAAAATTGAAGCTGCATATTTAGGCAATGAAACGGCTAGATCTGTAACCGGGTGCCTAACAACTGTTCCGGGAATAGAGTTCAGCGCCGGAAGCGGATCATGCGCTCCCGCAAAATCATTAAATGGTTCAGTATCTCTCAGCGTTAATAAGGGTGACCATATAACCTTTGATTATTATCTTGACATATCTAACTCGCTAAATGCTGGCACATACACTTTGGGCTTGAACATAACTTACCTCACAGATTCCGTCTTACTCCATGAAGTTCACAGCATATCGATAATAGTTTCTCCCTACCCAAAGGCTCGTATCAGAGTTATTGACGCCTATTTATCGCCAGCTGCCTATCCAGGTTCTGTTAACACGAATCTATATGTACTAATGGAGAATTATGGTGAAAGCGCGATCAGTTCAGCCGACCTAGAAGCAGTGCTTCCAAAGGGTTTCACAATTAGCAATCCTAAAGTGAGGGTTAACGCTGTAGATGTGAACGCGCGTTTCACAGCGGTATTCTCCGGAATTTCTGTACCCATGGACGCTTTAATGGGCGCTTATACCGTACGCATAAATGTGGACGCCACGCTGAGAACTGAAGACAACGTGAATTACAATAGTATGACCTCAATCGAAGCGCAGTTTAACGTTACAGATCCGCCGAAAGAGGATCCCATCATGGTCTCGGCTGTTGCAATATTATATCAGGGTTCTTCGGCGCCGCTACTTCCATCGGCAAACGGTGTGACGCTTAGAATCACGATGATTAATAGGCTTCCTGAAGCGGTTAGCACGATGATTGTAACGCCGATGCTTCCAAGCGGCATCACTCTAAGATCCGCTTCTGGAACATACGTTAATGGGATGACACCTGGTGGATCATGTTTTATGGATATGATTATAGATGTTAGCTCGAGCCTTCAGCCTGGAAGATACAGCATACCTCTTCATATATCATATATTAAGATTGTTTCTGGCGCATCCTACATGGCTGAGCAGAATTCTGTTATTCAAACATTTGTTGAATCCCCTCACATCTATATACCGGATCTCGCGCTTCTATCAGCTCACTGGGGTTCTCAGACCCCATCCCCCGCATATGAGGGGTCACGATATGTTCCATTAACTTTAGAATTCATTAACAATGGGCGCTATGATATCGTCGGCGGCGTTATTAAGGCATCATCACTTTTCCTTAAACCCATAAAGGACTCAGAAGCATTAGCAGCTAGGCTTATACCCGGCTCGTACGGGTCGGTCACTCTCTATTTCGATATTAACACCAATGTTGATAATGTGGCAATTAACATCTCAACTAGTTACATTTTTGATGAATTTGGAACCCATTTAAACGTCACTAGGAAATTCGAAATTTTCCTGCCGGTCGAGAAATATCCGGCTTTGTCCAGTAACATGGAAATTGTTAGCTCTGGCTGGCAAAACAATTATAATGTCTTTCCGAACACGAATAATGCAACCTATCAGGTGACGATTGCAAATAGAGCGCCGTACTCAGCAAGCGGAATAATTCTTTCGCTTTGTCTACCGGATAATATGTCGTCAAGCGGACATAGAAATGCCAGCGCATACGTTGAAGGACCTATTAGAAGCTTAGGTACATTCACGGCTTCATTCACAATCTCGGTTGGTAATGTGCAACCCGGGAAATATAATGCTACGTTAATTGTGGACTTTATACTTCTATCTGGAGGACCTGGAATTAGGCGCCTTGAGAAATTTAATTTAACGATGCCCGTGAATGACGACAGCAAAGCTTTAGAATTTATTAGTTCAAGATGGTATGAGGGAACTGTTGGACCAAACACTTACGGCGCACATTTACTTATAACCCTTAGAAATAATTACATAGATAGCATGAGGGGCGCTATCCTAGAGATTAATCTACCTTCAGGTTTCCTTAACTCTGCTGATAACTCCTCAAGCATTAAGGTGGTGCCAGTATCTGCGCAGGTCTTACAATCCATTCAACCAGTTCAAATACAAGATTTAAGCGGAATTTTAGGTCAGTACCTCAGCGCCCTTCAAACCAGCCCAGCCCAAACTTTTACAAGGGGCGATACGCTAACGTTTCTCATGGGTCTCCATGTTTTAGACGTTAGGATAGGAACCTACCATGCTGAGGGCACGCTTTCCTACATTGATCAGTGGGGCACCAGAAGAAGCTTGCTGGTTGAAGTCCCAATTACAGTTTTGGGAAGAATTGAATACATAAGTGTTTTCATGAACGGTAGCCTAGCTGTTAGGAGAAGATTCACAAACGCCTCATTGACAATAGTTAACTTTGGGAGTTCACCAGTATATGACGTTTACGTTGTGGTTTCTCCCCATCAAGGGGCACCCATTTTAATAGTCTCCCCAGCGGTGAACTACATTAAGATGATAGGTGCTGGAGGGCGGATTGAAACCCCGATCACTTTAGCCTACAACCCATTAGGTTCAATTTCACAAGCGGGTGGAACAACATTTATCAACTACGGCGCTGTGCCATTTATGGTTTCATTGATTTATAGGGATGCAAGCGGCGCATTGAGAAGCTTTAATAATACTGTGACCGTTATTCTGGAACCATTTATAGATCTTGTAATAAAGGATGTTAGGGTGACTGGGAAAAACGTTTCATCTTCAGTTTCAGGCACAATTGTGAACTATGGTTCTGCAACAGCGTATAGGGTTGAAGCAAGCTTGCAAGTTGGCAACATTAGCCGGTCAACTTTTGTCGGAGATATTGACCCCGGCTCAGAAATAGCTTTCAAGGTTGAGGTTCCAAAATATGCGAGTGAAGGAACCTTAACAGTAAAATATTACAACATCTTCAATGAACTGGAAGATAGGGAGATGAAGGTCAATATAGAACCGCAGATCGAGGCGCCGGTGACGGTTCCTAAGGAGGAAGGTATAAGTCTCGAAATGTGGATTGTTATAGCGGCCGTAATAGCGTTTCTCACAATTGCAACTTTTCTCATTTATAGATTTTTGAAAGCGCGCTCAACAAATCGAGTTTGATGTGAAGCCTATGAGCTTCTATACATTATTTTTTGATTTCATTAGGTTGTCGCTGAAGGCTTTGAGTGAGAGAAGGGCAAGAGCAATCTTGACCATTGTTGGCATAGCAATAGGCCCTCTTGTGCTAGTAATGATGAGTTCAGTTGTCAGCAGCTACTCCGACTACATAGTTGAGAGGGTGACATCGCTTGGGCAGAATGCAATAGCAGTTTTTCCAATGGAGAATTACAAAATTGATGGGGAAGACTTAGACTTCATAAGGTCCCTGCCTGAAATAGCGAGAGCCGAGCCGTTCTTTTCCACGCAGGGCATACTTAAGAGGGGAACTGAAGAGATTAAGGTTTCAATATTTGCCATAGATTACACGTTGCTTTTTGAAGCCATAGGAAGCTTAAAGATATCTGAAGGCGATGTGCCATCTGGTTTACTCTACTCCATAGTAGGCAGAAAAGTTTCCTTTAGGGACGGCGGCGAACAATACTTTGCTCTTAATGACATTTTAACTCTTACCATCCCGAAAATTGAGAGTGGGAAAATTACTGGCAGAAAAAACATAAATGTATATGTGGGTGCAATCCTGGAGGAGTATGGTGGAGCATTAATTGTCGATCCGGACTCAACGGTCTTTCTCAGCCCCGAAGCTGGCAAGAAATTATTGGGCATGAAAGACTGGTCCGGGATCTTCATACTAGTTCATGATCCATCCTTCGTTAGATCGGTCGTTTCAACCCTAAGATCTAAATACGAAAATAAACTGCAGGTAATAGCCTTCAGCGCCATAGCCGAGGCCATTTCAAGCGTCACTGATGCGATAGGCTTCATAAACTTTTCAACCTCTCTCTCCGCTTTTGCAGTTGCAGTGGCTGGTGTGGCTGCAACAATGATAACATCTGTGATGGAAAGAACCCGCGAGATAGGCGTGATGAAGGCGATAGGGTACACAAGCATACAAATATTAACCTTGATACTTTTGGAATCCATAGTAATGAGCCTTATCGGGGCTTCACTGGGCATATCGCTTGGAACAGTTGGTGCGCATATGTTATCTTCAAGAGGTTTAACTATAGGCGGGGTTGGCTTAACACTTCAGTTAGCACCCAAGATAACGCCAACATTAATATTGCAGACATTGTCGCTTACGGTGATGATAGGCTTATTGGGCGGAGCGCTGCCGGCATATAGAGCTTCCAGGATCCCGCCGATAGTAGCCTTAAGATATGAGTAACAACGTTCTTAAATTATTCAAGAACTTGAGCATTTTTAAAGGCGTACCATGCTGTGAAGGTTGATATAGTTATATATGCTAGAGCCACAAGCATTGATCTAGAGAGAACCGTGGAGAGGGGTTCTGAATATAGCTCCTTGATTCCGGCGCCAACTTCAACCTTAAAATATGTGACTTTTTCAGATGGGCTGAGAATATAGCGCACTAGGTTGCTTGTAATGCTGTCAGTGCCGGTTGTCACGCTGGTTCCAGGCAGCATGCCCTGATTTGCCCCCTTAACATATCCCGATGCCCCATTTCCAGGAACATAATTAAGGATCCAAGCGCCTTCAGAAAATACAGAGACTATTGGCGCGCTTATTGATATCGCAAGGAAAACTATTATCGCGCTTATCGCTGTTAGAATAGTATTTTTTGACAGTGAACCTAGAGCTAAAACAATTGAAACCCATACAAATGTGCTTAGTAAGTCGCCGAGAATACATAGTGGCATGAGATGCAGATTATTTTGCGGTCCGTAGATAACTGTGCCTCCAATAGCCATGTAAGCATAGAGAAGGGAATAGGCTGCCGATATTGTAAGGAGCGATGCGAAAACCTTTCCGAAGAAAATAATTGACCTTGAAACGGGTTTAGTCACCAAGGGGATTATTGTGCCGCTCTCAAACTCCCCGGAAATGCTATTCATCACCGACACAAGGGCAAATAGAAATAATGTGAAGCCGCTGCTTATTCCACCCCTGCCAATAACAAAGTTCGGGTTTGCCTCAAATGGAGCCCCGAATGCATGGCTGAGGATCACAGGCAAGAGGAGAGATAGTGTTGAAAAGGCAAACGCGGCGATCAGCACTCCCAAGAACTTTTTCTTTCTAATATTCCATAAAAGTTCATATTTTACGACAGCTAGGAAACGATCTGAAAATTTAGGTTTCTTAGAAACCTTCTCGCTAATTCTACTTGTGTAGACCATTACTGCTCTCTCCTAAGATTTCATAATGAGGCGCATGAATGCCTCCTCAAGTCCCCTCCTCTTCATATTCATATATACAATTATGCCTCCGGCCTTAGTTATCGCCTGAGATATCTGCGGTCTAACATCGTCAGTTGTCTCTAACTTGATTATTAAAGTCTTATTTTCACGCTGAATCTTCGATATAAAGGGCAGATTTTTGAGAACCTCAAAGACATCTTCAGATTCCTCGGCAAGTTCAACCTCCAGCATTACCGGTCCGCTTATCTTAGCGATTATCTCTTCAAGTCTTCCAGACGCTAAACATGCCCCGCGATGTATTATTGAAACATGGCTGCAGACCTGCTCAACCTCATAGAGAAGGTGGGATGAAAGGAAGACAGTTACCCCCTCTTTGGCTATCTCCTTTATGACCCCTCTAACTTCAACCATGCCTGCAGGATCTAAACCTAGGCTTGGCTCATCCAATATAATTAACTCCGGCTCACTTAAAAGCGCCTGTGCAATCCCAAGCCTCTGTTGCATGCCTTTACTGTACTCACCTATGAAATCCCTTTCCCTACCCTTGAGCCCAACGATCTCCAGAACTCTCTGGATGCGAATCTTCCTTTCTTGAGTCGAAATCCCATACATTTTCCCATATATGTCAAGAAGCTCATAGCCCTTCAAATGTTTAGGGAATCTTGGAAGTTCAGGCATGTAGCCAATCTTAAGCCTAACGTCTGGGTTGTCTCCCTGAACCTCCTCACCGAGAACTGTAACCCTCCCGCCGTCAGGTTTAAGAAGACCGACAAGAATTTTTATTGTGGTTGTTTTGCCAGCGCCATTCGGCCCTAGGAACCCATGAATCGTGTTACTTTCAACTTTAAGGTTAAGATGATTCACTGCTACAATCGAACCGTATCTCTTAATGAGATCAGTGGTTTCAATCGCCAAGTCCATTACTTGACACCTAATATGCCTTAAATGAGGCGCCTACAAGCATATAAGGATTCGCTCAAACCATAAACTGCTAAACTACTCAACCTTATTCTTTGAACTCATCTCTAAATTATTTAATGAGTTCATTATTCACTTAAATCTCTCCTTTGCCCATACTGATTAGGACGGTTCATGTTCTTTTTCCATTTTTCAAGGAACTCATCTCAAAACTATTTAAGTCTTTTTTGACTATGTTTTGGTATGGAGTTTCTTGAGCTTTCTGATGGTGAGTGGGAGTTCATTAGGTCTTTGCTTCCTCCTAAGGCTAGGGTTGGTAGGCTCTGGGGCTGATGATGGGAGGACGATAAACGGCGTTCTATACGTCTTGACTACTGAATGCCGATTATTAAAATCAGAAAATTCGGAACCTTGCGGAAAATAATGGCACGTAACAGGCATATGGAACGAGGGGGGAGGGGCATCATCTAATGATTAAGATCCCAATCAACAGATGTAATCGAAGCGCATAGAAAATCCAACAATAAAGTTTAAAAGCGTTTGGCACTTTATTGATAAAAATCGTGACTGAGAAGGAGAGCTATAACGATGGACTTTTTTGATCCGAAAACCTTCGTTGATAGACAGATTGAGGAGATAAGGCGAATCATAGGCGACAGCAAAGCCCTGATCGCTGTTTCAGGCGGGGTTGATAGCTCAACATGCGCGGTTCTAACACATATGGCCATTGGCAAAAACCTCATATGCATTATCTTAGATGACGCGTTCATGAGGGAGGGTGAACCTGAAAAAGTTGCTGAAACCCTCTCAAGCCCACCAATAAACCTTCCGGTTAAGATTGAGCGCGTTCAGGAGCGCTTTCTCAACGCACTTAGAGGGCTTAAGGATGCTGAGGAAAAGCGTAAAGCCTTCCGAGAAACCTTCTATAGGGTTCTTGGCGAAACAGCCAGAAGGGAAAAGTGCGATTTTCTCGTTCAGGGAACAATACTGGCCGATATAGTAGAAACAAAGGGCGGGGTGAAAACCCAACATAACGTTCTGGAGCAGATAGGCATAAACACCTATGAGCTGTATGGGTTTAAGGTTGTTGAGCCGTTGGCAAGCCTGCTGAAGTGGCAGGTTAGAGAGGTCGCACGCTACTTGAAGATCCCAGCTGAAGTAAGTGAGCGTCAACCATTTCCAGGGCCCGGATTGTCAGTGAGGGTTGTGGGCGAAATTAAGGATGATAAGCTAAGGGCCCTTAAAGGAGCGACATCTATTGTTGAAGAGAACCTTTCGCCTTATAAACCAAGCCAGTATTTCGCAGCCATAATAAATAATGAATTTTCACTAAACATTAACACGGAAGAGATCGTAAAAGTGGCGGCTCAATCACTAAAAGTTGACTTAGAAAGTATTTCAGTGAAAATTTTTAGGGATAAGGCAACAGGTGTAAGGGATAATGCACGTAGCTACGGTTATGTCGCTGCTGTAAAATGTTTAGTTGAAAATGAAATTTATGCACCTTCGCTTCAGGATTTAATTTGTATGCAAAAAGAGATCATTGACGAAATACCGTCAATAACGAGGATTCTTTACCTTATCTCGGAAATCGAAGAGAGCAAACCATATTCAGTTATTATTAGAGCGGTTGAAACCAACGATTTTCTCACAGCTAGAGTAGCCGACGTTCCTTGGCAATGCCTCTTTAAATGTGCAAAATCAATTTTTGAAAAATGCCCTGAGGTTTCAGCGGTCTATTATGATGTTACGCCTAAACCCCCGGCGACGATTGAGATGGAGTAGCACTTACACCAGTCTAATTTATAAACTTATGCACGTTATTACTTCCTGGTGATCGAAGATATGAGGGTTAAGGTTCAGAAGATAGAGTCTTTTAGGGATCTTGAAGGAAATATAGGTAAACGTATAGAGCTTGTGCAAGAGGATGTGACGCCGAGGTTCGCCATAAGGCCGGAGAGCGAAGAAGCTAGGATAGTGCAGGATATGGTTAGGACGCTGCAGCAGCAAATTCCACTTTTCAGCATCCAATCACAGGTTGTTATGCCGAAAATAATATTGTTCCTAACTGAGCGTGAATATGAGGAGTTGGGCGTAGATTTTGATGTAAACCAAGTATATGATGTTGAGCTCTCTGGCCATTCTATGAAGTTCAAAAAAGTACACTAAAGTTTAAATATGGGGGAGATTGAGCCCATTGAAGGTTAGGGCTCACCTCTTCATAAGCGGATTCGTGCAAGGAGTCTTCTTTAGGCATGAAACACGCTTAAGAGCCATACGTAATAATGTTACCGGCTGGATACGGAACCTGCCTGATGGCAGGGTTGAAGCGGTCTTTGAAGGTGAGAAGGAAAGCGTTGACGCTATGATTGCCTTCTGCCGTAGGGGACCGCCGGGCGCAGTGGTTATGAAAGTCGAGGTTAAGTGGGAGGATCCAACGGGCGAATTTAAGGATTTCCGAATTAAGTATTGATGCTTTTAAATCTTCCCTCTTTGAACCAAAAGAGATATTAACCGTTATGCGTTGTTTATGCTAAGCCGATAGAGTAAATAGGTTGAATGGAGTAATATAAATTGTCGGGGTGGGAAATATTGAGTGAAGGCTGGATACAAACATCAGAAAGAGCTCTTGAGCAGATAAGGAGATTTATGGAAAGAAAAGAAATGGATAGGCTTGAACTCGTACAGTCGATGCGCCTTATCCTATTTACATTGCATAGAAGCCTCTTAGGCTGGATGAATTGGATCAATAACCCGGACATAATGGTCTCTTTTAGTAAAGAAGAATTAGCCGAGATGAATCGGAGACTAGCGGAATTCGTCCAGGAATTTATAAAATATGACATAGAGGTTACTAAGCAGGGCGCCAGAAAAAGTGGAGAAGCCCTAGAGGCTAGGCGAGAAGCTGAGGAAAGAGCGAGAAGGGGAACTGAAGAAACGTTCTACATCTAAATCTGGAGCGAGGCGCTTAGTTAAACACGTAGCTCATCGAGCATTTACATGGAAAATAAATCTTGCAATTTCTTTTATGTTAAATCCTTCTTGGAACCCTGAAATGGGATTCCTTTCCATGGCTAACATATTCGCCTTTAAGATTTTCACGGACAATCGAGGCTACTTTCGCAAAATTCTCTGAACCCAAGTATTGCTTAGGCTTGATAATAATATAGTCATCAGCCTCCTCAAAATCTAGAAGTTCCAACAGATCCCGTGGAAAAACTTTATGAAGATCACCAATGCCCTTCAACCTCGGCGCCTGATCCATATTCTTTTCAAAGCGGGGCTCCACGTGGACTCTTAACATCCTAGAGACTTCATTAAGGTCATCTAATATAATTTTAAGTACCCTTGTTAGGTCATCGATGCGCTTAAGAATATCCTTAATGTCGGTTTCCTCCCATTCTGATCCAGCATTAACTTTCGTAACGCCCATTATACGTGTCCCCATTTCTTCTACATTTCAGGCGCTTTAACAGCCCAACTTCCATTCGGCTTAGTCTTTTCCACGCATTGAGCGTAGGCTAAGGCACCTCATGACGCTTAAACCCGCAAGCCCAGCCTTACACTCTATGATGCCCATGCTGGTCAATAAGCTTTACGCTTAACAGAGTACAAATGCTTAATGTTCATTTTTGTAGAACCCTTTCTCCATCCATGCTCTACGCATGACCTCTATTTTCTCGGGAGGATACTTCAATGAGTGCCCTGGAGCAAGTATTATGCCTCCTCCTCTTCCTAGCTGGCAGCATTCCTCAACTTCCTCAATAATTTTCTTATGTTCCCCTATATCTAGGGTTCTAGCGCTTACACC
This sequence comes from uncultured archaeon, assembly GCA_938091805.1. Lineage (GTDB taxonomy): Archaea > Thermoproteota > Bathyarchaeia > Bathyarchaeales > DTEX01 > DTEX01. The sequence continues at coordinate 37,980 of CALKGV010000028.1, forward strand.
TCCCCATAATGTTATACGGTTGCAATACTTCATAATTATTTTCTGCCAGTCATTGCATTCCCTTTGTATATTCAATATATCAACACCAATCTCCATCAGATCGGAAATTAAATCCTCAACATTCCCATCGCTATGCTGATAAATTAGAACCCCATGCTTTTTTGCCGCTTTATAAAGTTTGGCTTGATATGGCTTTATAAATTCTCTCCACATTTTCGGCGAGAGTAAAAGCCGGTCTTCCGAGCCCCAATCATCCCCATAACAAATTATATCGACACCGACTTTCTCGATCAATTCCTCAGTTATGGCTATTTTCACTTCGCATATACGTTCTATAAGCCTTTTTAGATCAGCCGGATATCGAAAAGCCCATAGGAAAAATCTCGGCATGCTGAGAAGAAGCCAAGCTCTCTCAAAAAGTCCCCAACCATTATCGCCTAAAACCACGATGTTTTTCCGGTTAATCTTTGAAGCGGCTTCCATGGCTTTGCTGATTATATGCGGCTCATATGGTGAGGGAAATGGGTAATCGTCAACCATTTCTGGGGAAGTAAGCGGATGAATAATTGGAAAACTGTCGGAACGCTGATCTTTTAGCTCCCAACGTACACCCCAAGAATCCAACCCAAAATTGCTTCTTTCAATTAAGCCATGCTGAACAGTAACCGTGGAATTATCAAATAAGGGGCATGGAAGCCAGTAAGGCTCTTTATGCTCAACTGCAAGAAAGAAGTTTTCACGCGGACTAAACATGAAGATCACCGGTCATAAGCGAGCCTTAAAGACAAAATATGCTGCGTGAAATTCGTTCCGCATTCTTCAAACTCGTAACCTATATTTTTCTAGGAAATTTTTACCCCGTTTTATAGATTCCATCACATCTATACCTGTTTCGTCTTCTATAGCGAGCCATCCCTCATATTGGACTTCTCTCAAAGCGCTTATGTACTCATCCCATGGCACAAGTCCTTCACCGACGGTAGCCCTTTTAGTCTCTGGATTATAATCTTTAGCATGAGTGTGCGCTATCCATTTTTTAAGCGTCTTCACACCTTCAACAACTTCATCTATCCCGAAGTGGAGCATATTCGCAGGATCATAGTTAACTTTAAGCGCTGAGCTCCCTACATCCTCTAAAAACTCTTTTAAAACCTCAGCTCTCTCCATACCCGTTTCAATACAAAAGAAGGCACCTAAATCTTCGCCATACTTGGATATTTCAGAAATACTCCTTTTTATCACGGAATATGTTGGGCTACTCTTGTCGCTCGGTATTACGCCCGGATGAGTTGTGACTATTGGCGAACCCATGTCCACTGCTAATTTCAGCGCCTCTTTTGTCTTCTTAATCCGCTTATCTAGACCCTCCTCCTCGTCCAGTCCGCCGAACCTTTTAGGTCCAGATAATTGAGCGCAGAAACCCGATATTTCAAGGCCATAAGATCCAATGATCTCTTTTAGCTCAGCTCTCAATTTAGCATCGCATCTCTCAGGATCGAGAACACAGGGCCTTGAAGGACTGTAGTCAACACACCACAACTGAACCCCCTCAACACCGATATCAACCGCTGTCTTAAGCTGATTTTTAAGGGATTCAATGCTCGGGGTTTCACCCAAAGACCAGATAGTTAAGCCAATTTTAAATGCACCCAACTCTCACGCACCACATCAGATAAAAAGAGATTCTCAATCTTAAAAAGCTCACTAACATCCACATGAGAGTTAACCGCTTGCGGAATTTGCTGCCCTCTTTGACGGGCAGGGGCTGAAATAATTGAAAAATGGGGGAATTTTAGATCTGATAGGCGGGATTTTAGGAGGTTAGTTTTCACTTCTCCATAATTATTTTTCGAGAAAATTTTACTAATTTATCTTCCCAGCGAATAATCTCATGTACTCCTTAACTTTCTCTTTAACTCTATCACGTCCTGCGCTACCAAACCTGCGAAAGTCTTTTTCGCTTGGATTAGCCTTGTAAGCATCTATGAAGCCCTCTATAAAAGCTATTGAAAGGGCTGTTGCAACATTAACTTTTGTGACCCCGCCGGTTTTAATGGCGTCAAGTAATGTTCCCTCACCTTTAAGGAGCTTTATTCCCTTCATCTCAGCATCCTTAGGTGTCATTAAGATCCCAGATGAACCGTGGGAAACTAACGGTATGCGCATCCTCTCCTGTATTGCGATTAAGCGGTCAAGCCTTATAGGCCATATATCATCCCATATGCCATGTATAGAGCCGAACGCTGCTGCCAAAAAGTCGCATCCAGTCTTCTTTACAAAATACTCAACATCCTCAGGTTTAGCCATAAGATCCTCAACGGACTTACCAGCCTTCTCCCTTATGGTTCTAACGGAGTCGGCCGGCGGAAGAGCCCTTAAATGGGCGATTTCAGCAGGGGAAAAGTAATCTTCAATTCGGGGGATCTTACCCAATTCAGCCTCCACAGGCACGCCTCTGGAATGACACATCTCAACAACCTGGCGCGTTAACTGAATATTCTTCTCAAAGGGTAGAGATGACCCGTCAATGAGAACAGCTGTGAAGCCGGTGTCAAGAGCTTTCTTCACATGCTCAATCTCTGTCGCATGATCCAGGTTTAAGGCGACACGTATATCTGTCTCAGCGGCCGCTATCTTAACCATTCCCGCGGCAAGTGACCAACCAGCATATTTAGCGGCCCCGGGACTAACCTGAATTATTAAGTCTACTGGTTCACCGAGCTCTTTGCTTGTCTCTTCTGCAGCCCATATAAATGCTTGAACCATCTCCATGTTATTAGCGTTGAAGGCGCCTACAGCCCTCCCCTCTTCCAGGGCCGGTAGGAGCAAATCCTTCTCGTTAACAAGGGGCATTCTTCACATCACCGCTAGAAGTGTTTACTCCATAAAATGAAGATTGGGAAGATATAAATTCTTCTCCTTAACCTCTCCAAATAGGGGGCATTATCACCAGCTCGTCACCGTCAGATAAATTAGCATGTTAGAGATACTCATCCAATCTAAATGGCAACTCATACTGTTATTTTGCCGGAGATCATATTAAAAAGTTTATATGGTAGCGGGGGGTCGATTTGAACGACCGATCTCTGGGTCTCCTAGGGATTTAAAGTCCCCTATGAGCCCAGCGGGTTAACCTGGCTACCCCACCCCGCTTCTCGATCTAAAATGTTTTCCAAAAGATTATGAAAAACTCTACTTTAAAAACTTATCTCTGGGTGAGGAGGGCTCTGTTACTTTAAGTGGGGGTTCTCCCTCGTTTAATCTTGGAGGTGATATGGTATTGTGATCTTTCGAGAGAGGACTCCCATCTGTATTGTTCTCTATGGTGTTTATTTGGTTTTCGAGGGTTTGAGTTTCATGGCTGCTTCCAGGGCTTTAGAGTTTTTCACCCGTAGAAGCCATGTTTCGATATGGCGTTGGGTTCAGAAGCTTCCGCCTCTGGAACGCCTCTTCCTGGCTAAGAGGGTTCGCTGCTTCCTTGTGGATGAGACCATGGTGAAGGTTAGAGGCGTGGAAGGCTGGGTTTGGGTTGCATACGAGCCCTATCAGCGCAGATTTCTAGAACTATGGTTCAGCTGGGTTAGGAGCAGCATGACCGCCGAAGCCTTCCTAAGACAGCTTATCAAGCGTTATGGCCGGCGCCCAGTATACACAGACGGGGCAGCATGGTACCCTGAAGCGTGCAAGGCTCTAAGCCTAGAGCATAGGCTCCTAAACGACGAG
>CALKGV010000029.1 GCA_938091805.1 uncultured archaeon
CCTGGGGCAACAGATTCCATTGCGCCACCTAACCATCCTGAAAAGCCTGGAGCAAGCCCCCTCACTCTATAGCAGGTCTAAGACCTTCATAAAATAATATATGGATGAGCAGCCACAAAATTCTTAAGTAAGAGCGAAAAAATTATGGTTCATGGGGCGGGCTCTGTTACTTTAAGTGGGAGTTCTCCCTCGTTTAATCTTGGAGGTGATCTGTGTTATGATGTTTCGAGAGAGGACTCCCATCTGCATTGGTCTCTATGGTGTTTATTTGGTTTTTGAGGGTTTGAGTTTCAGGGCTGCTTCCAGGGCTTTAGAGTTTTTCACCAGTAGGAGCCATGTTTCGATATGGCGTTGGTTCAGAAGCTTCCGCCTCTGGAACGCCTCTTCCTGGCTAAGAGGGCCCGCTGCTTCCTCGTCGATGAGACCATGGTGAGGGTGGGTGGGGTTGAGGGCTGGATATGGGTTGCATACGAGCCTTATCAGCGCAGATTTCTAGGACTATGGTTCAGCTGGATTAGGAGCAGCATGACGGCTGAGGTCTTCCTAAGACAGCTTATTAAGCGTTATGGTCGGCACCCAGTATACACAGACGGGGCAACATGGTACCCTGAAGCATGCCGATCCTTAAGCCTGGAGCATAGGCTCCTAAACGGTGAGTATCGGAGCCTGATTGAGAGGGCTGTCCAGACGGTTAAGGACAGGACTGAGAACTTCGACGACAACTACCCATGCGGGAAGCGGGGATGCAGCCTGGATCACGTGAAGAACTGGCTCAAACTCCTCAACCTACACAAACAACCAGAATACCTAAAACTCATAGGCCTAATCAAGGAGGTGATCAGCTTAAAGTAACAGAGCTCTTCAGGATAATAGAAAAGTTTTTGAACAAGTTAAGCTTCTTAAACTGGTCGTAAACTAAGCACGAATCAAAAAGAAATAGGGGTTAAAGATGCTGGAAATCTCCGAAAGAACTAAAAATCTAGGAACTGAGAACGCGTTTGTGGTTCTGAAGGAAGTTAATGACCTCGTCAGAAAAGGTAAAAATATAGTGAACTTCTGCATCGGTCAACCTGATTTTGACACGCCGGAATATATAAAGGAAGGCGCGATAAAAGCCATAAGGGAGGGTAAAACCGGGTATACGCCATCCTCAGGCATACCCGAGCTTAGAGAAGCCATTGCGGAATACTTCTCTGAGACTAGGGGGATCGATGTTAAACCCGAGTGGGTTGTTGTAGCATGTGGCGCTAAGCCCTTCATAGGCTACACGATATTATCCGTCACGGACTATGGTAAGGGTCACGAAGTAATTTACCCAAATCCCGGCTTCCCAATATATGAGTCGCTTATACGAGCCTACGGTGCGGTTCCCATCCCTATACCTCTTCTTGAAAGCAGAAACTTCAGCATAGATGTGGACTATCTGGAGAAAATAGTGAACGAGAAAACTAGGCTGCTTATACTGAATTCTCCGCATAATCCCACGGGCGGGGTTCTAGACAGGAAAACTCTGGAACAAATAGCTGATATCGTTAAGCAATACGATAATTTATGGGTTTTCTCAGATGAGGTTTATTCAAGAATGCTTTATGAGGGCGAATTTACAAGCATAGCCTCAATAGATGGAATGCAGGAGAGAACAGTAATTGTTGATGGAGCATCAAAAACGTATGCTATGACCGGTTGGAGGATAGGATTCGCCGCAAATGAGAGGCTTGCCGATCATCTCGCCCGCTGGGTAACAAACACTGAATCATGCGCCCCGCACCCAAATCAATATGCTGCGCTAACAGCACTCACAGGTCCGCAGGATGACACGAAGAAGATGGTTGAGAGCTTCAGGAAGAGACGAGAGATAATTGTTGATGGTTTAAACTCGATGGAGGGAATTAGATGCCTAAAGCCCGGCGGCGCATTCTATGTCTGGCCAAATGTTACAGAAGCCTGTAGACTTGTTAAGGCTAAGGACTCGGAGCACTTTAGATCGCGCCTCCTCTACGAGGCTGGCGTAGCAGTTCTCTCGGACATACATTTCGGACATAAGAACGAGGGCGAAGGCGAGCATGTGAGATTCTCCTACGCAGCCTCGGAGGAGAATATCAAAGAGGGACTTAAAAGAATTAAGGCCTTTATAGAGGAAAACAGCATTTAAACTCTCTATTTCTCCGCTGCTTTACTTTAATGTTATTAACTTTTTTGGGAAAATTTTTCATTCTTAACATGGAAAAATCCTACTGTAGAAAACCATCCTAAGAGAACAATAATGGTTGCTGGGAAGCCAGCGATCTTAAGAGGCAGATTAAGCACTAAAAATTCGAAGATGAATAACGTGAAGCTAATCATTGCTGCCGAGAGCAAACCGACCTTACGTTTGTACTTTAATGCCGTCTGAACAGATAAAAGTCCTGAGAGAAAAATGTCGCCTATACCTATAGCCATGAGTTTTTGTGAGGGATAAGTTGGGAGGATAAGTGCTACTGGCAGGTGTAGGCCGATCATTTTGCTGGCGGACTCAATCATGTATCCTGTCCAGAAAACTTGAATTACATCCATTATTGTTAATAGCGCAGCGAAGGCTAACGTGATCTTCCATGGGAAGAGGGGGCTTAAATATACAATTACCATTATTGAAAATATAGCTGCGAAAATGTTTACAACATAAATGTTTTTTACCAGTAGGTAGGTTGCTACAAATATTGCTGGTGGAAATATTGCAAGAAACCATTTGCCTAAAACAATATATGCAAACACCAGCAGCATGTAAGCGTAGGCGGATACGAAAAGAATCTGTATTGCGTAGCCCGGCATAAAAGCCACCAGCGTAACCATTACGCCCATTAAGAAAACCATAAAAGCTACTTCGCGCATACCCAGTTTTCTGCCTTCGAAGATGCCCCTCATCTTCTTCTCAAACTTCTCATATAGAAAAATGGACGATGCAGCTATCGTAAATACTGACAGCGGTAATAAAAGATCCATTTCCATATTCTGTCAGCATCCATTTTCGTCTTTCCAAATCCGCCAATTATATAAGTCTTTTTCTTCTCAGACTAGCGTGGCTCATCGGATCCTCCATAACCTTTGGAATCCAATCCAGAAGATCAGTGGCAACCATGTGATAGCCCTTTTCAGCAGCAACAAGGTCGCCAGCTGCACCGTTGATGAAGGCTCCGGCGACTGCAGCTTCAAATGGATCCGCTCCCTGCGCTAGTAATGCGGCAACTACGCCTGAAAGAATATCTCCTGTTCCGCCAACGGTCATTCCCGGATTTCCAGTAAAGTTGAATTTAACTCTAAAGCCGTCGGAGATTATGTCAATATGAGATTTCAATAATACTGTGACGTTGAGGTTCTCCGCCGTTCTCCTCACATGCTCCGCCCTTCCCTCCATGCTCTCAGGCAGTTTTTCACCTGTCAGAATCATGTACTCGCCTGCGTGGGGTGTTAGAACCGTCGGGGTCTCAAGCCTACGTTTGAAGCTGGCAAACGCCTTTAACCCATCAGCATCCAGTAAAATCGGGATCTTCCTTTCCTCAGCAACCACTATTATCTCCTTGACAGCCTCCAGGGTTTCTCTGTGAAGACCTAATCCTGGACCGATTGCTACAGCGGTAGCCTTCTCCATGTATCCTCTTACTGTTGAGATGTTATGTTTGCCTAAGTATTCGCCCTCAAGCTTAAGCGTTATTAAATTTGGCGACATGGATGATATCGCATAGGCTGCTTCATGCGGTGCAGCAATATAGACCAAGTCTGCGCCAGCCCTTAAAGCCGCTAGGGCTGTTAAAGCCGGTGCGCCAGTGAAGGTTTCGCTACCGCCGACAACTAGCAACCTACCGAAGTCCCCCTTATGCGCCTCCGGAAATCTAGGTTTTATAGCCATTACCACGTCGCCTGGACCGGCGAACCTTTCGATCTCCGGCGGAATACCAATATCTTTAACCACCAGTTCACCGACATATTCTTTAGCTTTAAAAAGCCCGAGCTTAGCTTTATGGAAGGTAACCGTTAAATGCACCTTCACGGCTTCGCCCAGAACTGTGCCTGTATCTGAATCTATTCCGCTGGGTATGTCAACGGCAACTTTGAAGGCGCCAGACTCATTTATCTTTTTTATTAGTTGTGCTATTGGTGGGCGGGGCGGAGTTTTTAACCCTACACCGAGAAGAGCGTCTATAAAAATTTCTGCTTTAGTGTCTGGAATAAGCGACGAATCATATATTTCACGTATGGTTACTGATGTGCGCAATGACTTTAGTATCTCCCAATTCTTTCTAGCCTCCTCATTAGTTATCTCGGAGGCTTTCCCGGCAAGAATGACCTCCACACTGAACCCCATGCATACTAAATGCCTAGCGGCGACGAATCCATCTCCGCCATTCCCACCTAAACCGCAGAAGACCGCAACTTTGGATTCCTTTGGCTTAAAGCGTGACGCTATTTCAGCAGCGACGCTTCTACCAGCGTTCTCCATGAGCTGCAATCTGGATATACCGAAGTATTCAGCGTTCAAGTCGAGCGCCCGCATTTCCCTAGATGTTATTAATTCCGTGATCAACTTTCACACCTATAATACTCCAAAATCAAAAAGATTTTTTAAGCATTTAAGTTATATTATTTTTTGAGGAATAGTTATGCCAACAGCATTTGTTTTAATAAATGCTGAGATAGGATCTGAAAGTGAAGTCTTAAATGAGCTTAGAAAGGTTGAGGGCGTTGAGGAAGCCTACAGCGTCTACGGTGTTTATGATATTATAGCCAAGGTGAAAGCGGAGTCAATGGAGAAACTTAAGGATGTTGTTACCTGGCGCATACGCAGACTTAACAAAGTTAGATCCACGTTAACCATGATAGTTATTGAGGAAATGCAGAAGTGAAGATGAAACATTTGCCTCAACTCTAAATATTAAGCGAAAATCACGCGGTTAATGCAGCATGCATGCTAATCCTAAAGCTGGAATAAAATATTGGAGAAAATCGTTGGTGGCATTCTATTGAAACCTTTATTTGGGATACATGCGCCTATACATGGATCCTATGACTATAGGTCCTTTTTAGATTTATCATTCATGGCCGATAAGCTGGGCTTCGATTACCTTACCGTTGGAGACCATTTCTTTCTCCCATCTGAAACATATGTGAGAATAGGTGGGGATCCAGCTAAGCCTGATAAGCTGGACGCTTGGTCGGTTTTATCAGCCCTCGCCGCTAAAACGGAGACGATTATGATTGGCACCCGCGTTTCCCCCATACCCTTCTATCTGCCATCTAGGTTAGCTAAAATTGTGGCTACAGCTGACATAATCTCCGGAGGAAGGGTGATGCTTGGGGTTGGCGCTGGCTGGTATAAGGATGAAGCGATAGCATATGGAGTTGAATGGGGAAGTCACAGGGAGCGCGTGGAGAGAATGCTGGAAGGTTTAAAAATAATTTTGAGCCTCTGGCTTAACAATAAAACAACATTTAAGGGAAAATACTATCAGGTTTTAGATGCACCGTTCTGGCCTAAACCCTTGCAGAAACCTCATCCTCAAATATGGTTCGGCGGCTCCTCAAACACCATAATAAATGCCGCTGTTAAATATGGGGATGGACTCTTCCCGCTGACGGATACGCCGATAGAAAAGCTAGCTGATATTTTGCGGCGCCTAAGGGAAACGGAAAGAAAATATGGCGGAAAGAAGACGATTATGTTCGCTCCGGCAATTTCATATCCAAGCGGCATGGGAAGGAAATCAGAATGGACCAGCAACGTAGAAAAATACATTAAAATCGGGGCAAATCTAGTCATAATAGATTTTACAATGGAATATGCACCGCTTAATAAAGTGAAATTATTCTTAAAGGAATTTGTAAAAGAGGTTCTGCCAAGCTTCCGCTAATCCTGAAATTCTTTAACATCAAAAATATTATTCTTTCGGAAACTAAAATAAACCAAAAATTAAATATTTAAATTTGTTCGCCGTCAGTTTAACCCTGATCTATCATCTTCGGATTCAATCAAATGCCTTCTCCTCATCCGGCAATAAAATATTTTACAAAAAACAGATATTAATGTTGCCCCTCCATATCCTTCCTAATGGCGGTTAAAGGGTTAATTAGGATATAGTGGCTGAGCAAATGAAATTGCATATAGGTTTTGATGATACAGATTCGCCTAGAACCGGATGCACAACATATGTAGCTGCCCTCATAATTGAAAAACTGCGCGGAATAGGAGCATCATTCATAGACTACCCAAACCTAATTAGGTTAAACCCAAACGTTCCATGGAAAACAAGGGGCAACGGTGCATTATGCTTGAGAATCTTCCTTAAAGAGGACCTTTATGGGAAAGTTAAGGAAAGCGTTCTTGAGGTCGTTGAGGAAAACGCGGATTTCAACTATAGGGGAACAGACCCAGGGGTAGTTTTCCTTGTCGGTGATGTGCCAGTAGAGATCGAGCTATTCGCTAAAGAGGCTATTCAAGGGATTGTGAAAATGAAGGATGCTTTAAGATTGATTAAGAAGTTTAGGGCTGAAGCAGTCGGCTACAAGAGGGGAAGAGGCATGATTGGTGGGCTAGCGGCAATAGGTGAAACATTAAAGGCCGATTACACCTTCGAGTTCATAGCCTACAGAAGCCCGGAGAACTGGGGAACCCCGAGAAAAATTGATGCCTCATCGGTTATAGAGATGGACAAGATGATGGGGAAATTAACATTCAACAATATTGATGCTGAAACAGGCAGAATACTTATAACGCCTAGGGGGTCGGATCCAATACTTTACGGAATTAGAGGTGAAAGCCCTGATGCTGTTAGACGCGCTCATAAAATGATTCGTTCTTATGAGCCCATTGAGCGCTGGATAATTTTCAGGACAAATCATGGAACAGATGCCCATCTAAGGAGGGTCTCTTCAATAAACGATGTGAAGCCATATATGCCCATCATAGTTCAAGGTGAGGTTATAGGTAAACCGAGGGTTATCCCCGGTGGACATGTAATATTCAAGATAAGGGATGAAACCGGCACCGTTGACTGTGCTGCCTATGAGCAAAGCGGCATCTTACGTAAAGTTGCTGAGGCGCTAATTGAGGGGGACCTGGTTGAAGCCTACGGCGGCGTACGCCCACCTTCAAGAAAAAATTTGAAAACGATAAATTTGGAGAAAATGAGGTTGATCAGGCTTGCCGACATGATTATCCTTCAGAACCCAACGTGCCCAAGATGCGGAAAAAGAATGAAGTCTATAGGAAAAGGTAAAGGCTTTGAATGTTATAAATGCGGCTTTCACGGGGCAAAACTCACAAAGATCGCCTTTAAAGCTGAGAGGCCCATAAAGCCTGGGCTTTACGTTGCCCCTCCAAGATCGGAGAGACACTTGACAAAACCGCTATCAAGATACGGCTTAGAAAAGGCTGGAAGTCCGCAATATGCTGGCGAGATTATACCCTACAGCCTATTTTCGAATCTTACATAAGCGAGTCGACCTAACAATCTTCTTCGAAACCGGAAATATTTAATTGTATCAGTCTAATATTAGGTGATTGAAAAACAAAGTTTAATGGTGGTTTGGATTATGAGTGAGGAAACCAAGCTTCCGCCAGCAGTTCAGGAGAGGCTTCTAAGGCTGCAGCAGCTGCAAGAGACCTTGCAGACTGTTCTTGCGCAGAAACAGCAGCTCGACCTTGACCTTCTTGATATTGATAGGGCGCTGAGCGAGCTGGAGAAAACTTCAGATGAAACTATAATATATAAGTCGATAGGCTCCCTCCTTATTAGAACCGATAAGGCAAAAGTCACCAGCGAGCTAGCTGAAAGAAAAGAATTAACAAATATGAGAATATCCGTTCTTACAAAGCAGGAGGAGAGGCTTAGAAGCCAAATAAAGGAACTTCAGGAGAAACTTCAGAGGGACCTGCGTCCAATCTCGTCAACATAAAGTAAGCGGTGCCCTCACCCTTGACTGAGCGGCGAAGATCGCTATCCTCCTTAACCTATGATGAACTGGAAAGAATATGCGACATAGCTGAGGAGGCTGCTAGAAAATACATCGCATCAAAAATCCCAAAGGAGGGAATATCAGACCTAACCATTTCGGTCAGTCTGGAGAGTTCAGAGTCGCTTGATGTCAATGTCGACGTAGAGGTTAGGCTTTCCCCACTATATGGAAATGTAAACGTAAAAGAGCTGGTGAAGGGCTCGGTGAAAGCTGCCTTTGAGTCCGTTGAAAAGCATTTAAGTTCCATAGGAGAATGAGCCATGATCAATGAGGGATTCATATGCAAAATTAAAGCGATAATTGAAGAAAGGGAAGCTGAATTTGTTCTTCTGCTATGCCATCAAAATGCTGACCCAGATGCTGTATGCTCATCCTACGCCCTCTCTAAATTATTGAACCATTTGAAGCCCGGAGTAGATATTGAGGTTGCATCACCGGAGAGCGTGAGTAAAATATCAAAGATTCTGCTGGAACATTTTTCCATGAAGGTTGTAAATGATAAGCCAAGTTTTGATAAGACAGACGTGATTTTTATGGTTGATACAAACACGATAAAACAGCTCGGCGAATGGGACGAGCACTTGAAGGAAGCACGTTTACCCCTAATAGTTATTGATCATCATGCTCCCCACCCAGAGACTGGAAAGATCGCTTCTTTATGCATTTATGATGAGAACGCTGCATCAACATGTGAAATAATTTACAGCCTTTTTAAGGAGGCGAATGTAAAACCTTCAAGGGATGTAGCTGAGGCTCTTCTTCTCGGCGCAGCGTTTGACACGAAACACTTCGCGTTGGCCAATGCGTCAACGTTCAAAATGATTGCTGAACTAATCGATTTAGGCGTTAACGTTAGAGAGATGATGGGTCTTCTAACAGCGCCAATGGATGTTTCGGAACGCATAGCTAGACTAAAGGCATGCAAAAGAATGAAACTTATGAAGATAGGCGGCTGGATAATTGTTTTCTCTCATGTTAGCTCCTTTCAAGCCTCAGCAGCTAGGATGCTGATTGATGTTGGAGCGGACTTAGCCATAGTAGGTTCACAGAGGAAGAATGAACTATCGATCAGTATGAGATCCAGCCAAGATTTTTATGGAAAAACAGGAATACACCTAGGTAAGGACATAGCGAATCCGCTAGGGGAATATCTCAATGGAATGGGCGGTGGACACTCGACATCAGCCGGTGTGAATGGAACAGGAGACCTTAAATTAGCCTTTAAGCATGCGATGGAGATCTTAAGGGAGAGGATTAGACAGAGCCAAAATCAATAGCCAAAAATATTATTTATAATCGGCTCACAATCTCTTAACCACCTATGCTTCGGATCATCCGACCATGCGCCGTAAATCCTCCTATCGCCGGCGAGAATCCATAAATAATATAGCTGGTAGCCGGGCGCCGCGACAACCGGATGATAACCCCTAGGCAACACGACAGTATCATTATTCTCAATCACATAAGCCTCATCAACCGGATCCTTATCATCCTGGGATGTATAAATTCTCTGAATCCCAAAACCCTGATTAGGCTTAAACTTAAAGAAATAGACCTCCTCAAGCGGAACCTCGTTCGGTCCCTCGCTATCATGCTTATGTGGCGGAACACTGGACCAGTTTCCAGGCGGATTCAACGTCTCCCCAACAAGAAGCCTAGAAGCCCTAACGTTATCCACAATAGCCAAGCGGATCTTTCTAAGCCAATTCCATGCGCCAACGGTTCTTTCAGCAACCTCATCATCCTTCACGATCGCTGGCGGATAATCAGCATCGCTAGGGGCCTTAGAAATGCCCATCTCAAGATTTGGGCTTAGAGCTATAATCCTAAACGTGGTCTCTCTTGGAAGATAAATTGCCACAGGCTTATCTGAGAATACATTGTTTCTGCTGCCAGTAAATTTGCTAGGTACTTTTTGCAGAGGACAATCTATCACGATTTCAAATTTGCCGCTGAAATCCACTATTACCGCCTCATGGCTCCTTGTTTTATCAAGGTATTCCTCTTTCTCTGAAAGAGATAGAACCCCATATTCTATGTACTTTAATTCAGAATTTCCAGGATGAACTATCGGCGTATAGCCCTTCCCAATATTTGAGCCCTTAAACAGCCTATTAACCATAATATAATTCACCCTTCCATTCACACAATACTTTAGGCCCTTCCAAGTTTAAGAGCGAATTCAACGCATTTCCTCTTGAACTCTTCATAGCTCCTAGAGAATTCCCCCATGGTTTTCACCGTTGCACCGTAGGATCCCCATTCAGCTGGTTTTAAACCGCGGGTTCCATACTTGTGTAGGTTCGCAACCCCCACCTCCCCTAATATTCTGCTCTGCTCCGGCGTCAACTCATATGCTTTTATAAAATTATCCGCCGTCTCCTTCCAGCCCGCTGAGAGCCTGAAAACCACTTCCGAATCAACATTCCATAAAATTGAGTCACGATAATTCTCTAGGTTAAAACCAGTCTTCCGGCTCTCCAACAGCACGTTTATTTGATGATTTGGAAACTCGGTGTGCGTTACGTGCATGCTTCCAAGCGTTAGAAGCGTCTCTTTAGGCTTCCTCTTAGAAGCTGGAAGAACATCAATCCCCTGAAGAACCATCTCAGCCTGCTCAGGTGTAAGATTAAATTTTGACTGGATGTAAGAAATCCATTTAGGCCTATTTTCCTGGCTAAAGAATATTTCATAAACTCTTTTAGTCACAAGTATGCCGCAGTAGCTTATGTCCTCCTCAAGCCTAGCAAGGTAATCAGCGACCTTATCCCTAGAGGCGTAGGGCACGCCATGCTCAGCAAGAAAGCTTATGAAGGGCTCCTTATTCAGCGGACTTAAAAATCTTCGGCTACATATGATTCGAATCTTATCGTCCATAGATGTTTTATCCTTAATTTCTTCCCAAGCGTTCAGAGCCTCAGATAGCATCCTTAAATCTTCATCTGCACTCCTAGATTTCTTAAGGGCTTCCCTTAACAATTCCTCGGCTTGAACCTCCCTTATGTGATCGTCAAGCCTCCCGCCCATATTCGTTTCATAAACCGTTGTGGGACGTATACCCTTCTTTACGGCTTCAGCCCTACCGCTGATCTTCGCCAAAATCAATTCTACTTCTTGGGAAACAGCGAAGGTCACAGTGTTGTTTGTGCCTATGCCCAGGCTCTCAAGCTTTCTAGTCAGCATGATAGCCGCCGGGGAGCTGCCAGCAACCTTAAAAACGATGTTCGGCCTCCCATGCTCAAAGCTCGCCGAATAACCCCATAAAAGATAATGGTCATACTTCCTTAGGAATTTCTCAGCATCCAAGTAGATTTTAAGGGCTTCCCTAAAACTCTTCTCAAAGTCATCGGCTATATTGGGGTTCAACTGTAAGCTAACCATTCCGTGGCGCATGTTAGAGGCCACCGCTATTGGCCTAAAAACCACGAGGTTCGGCCATATGCTGACCTCCGTTCCCTTCGCAGCTAATTCGTCGCTAAATAAATATGGTTTCTCAAGCATCTCACAATCTTCTTCAATCTCTGATTTAAAATCCGGGCATAAATCCTCACCTTTATAGCTGTCCCACAGGCTTGGGTCGTCATCGTATGATGCTGCGGCCAAAACTGGATTAGTTGATACTTGAACAAAACCTAGATGCCTAAGCCATCTAAGTCCAAGGGCATAGTCATTGCCGAACTTGCAGATTCCCGCCTTAATTAGCCTATAATAAACGTTGCTCTGAATCTGATTCTTAGCTGAATTAAGGAAAGAGGTTAATATGTTGCTCCAATCAATGTTTTTCTCAATCTCCTTCGCCATGTGGGCCAGCATTGAGCCAGGTGGACGATAAAAGCCGCTCATAACTTTACTCATATCGGATAGTATCGCCCCAGTAACCGCCTCAGCTATTTGAGCCCCGTCGCGCATCCTATTTCTTTCCATATCCTCAAAACTTTTCAAGGTTTCCACTATTTTTAAGTATGCTCCATTAGATTCAGCATCAGAAAAACCAATAATCTCCTTCTCTAAACCGATGAAGTTCAGTGCCATTTGGATTAAAACATCATATATTCTTGCGCATAACTGGACGCTTTCTTCATATTCAGTTGCGCCGCAATTTTCATGCTCAAGAAAGATCTTGTTAAAGATCAGATTAAACCGTCTAATTATGTTTCCAACGGTCTCATCTAGACGCCCAATCATCTCCCTATGCAGAAGGTGATCGGCAGCCAATTTAGTATAGCCTTTTTCAGTAAGATAAATAACGTGCTCAGCATGGTCAGCGCTTAACACTGGAAAATCCAATCTCTTAGGTTTAAAAGAACTAATAATATCGCTTATCTTCATGGTGCTGTTCTCCCAAATGTTTCAGTGCTATTTGCTAACCAGCTGGTTAATCCACTTTAATGTTTTCTCTATTACCTCCAAAGTATGCTCCCTTTTAGAGAAAGTGTGATCCCCGCCCTTAACCACATGAAGCTCATTCTTCTCATTTAGATCTTTAATCAGTTCATATCCCTTTTTGGCTTCCTCTAAGGGTATAACCTCATCCTTATCGCCATGTATAATTAGTATGGGCGCTTTAATGCCGCCCATGATGTCTAAGGGAACGATGTAATCGACAGTGTCGAAAAATGCCTTTTTCAAATACCAGCCTCCTGGAATTTCGACGGGTTCGCCAGAATTAAGATTCTCTAAGGCTTCTTTACTGGCTTGCGAAAAGAACCTTTCTCTTAATGGTCCGAGGGCTGGTGAATACAGCACTGCAAATTTAACCCGTCTATCCAGAGAGGTCAGTATGGCTGCAACTCTCCCGCCCATGCTTAGGCCTATAACGCCAACCCTTTCCCCATCAACACATCTATGTCTTATAAGAAAGGTCAGAGCTCTTTCCGCATCGCTTACTTCACCGGGTAAGGTCATATCTTCAAATTCTCCGTCGCTGTCTCCAGAACCTCTGAAGTCAAATCGAAGGACAACGTAGCCTGAATCACATAGGCTTCTGGCAACATGAACGAAGAGCCTATGGGCCTCCGTCCTATTTCCAGTGAAACCATGAAGCATCAATATTCCCGGAGCCTTCATCCCCGATTTCAGCTCATCAGGGATATGAAGTATACCAATCAGCTGCTGACCCTGATTTTTGAAAGCTAATGGCTTAATCAAACAATATCCCTCCAATAATTACCTCTAATCCAGTGTATTATGTTTTTGCAGAACTTAAAACTTTTTAAGAAATGGACTGCTTAATGAGAAATTTGTCGGGATGAGATTGACCGGGTAAGCCTTTATCCCAAGATTTTTCTCGACATATTTTGCTAAAATGCTGCTGAATCCGCCTCCATGGCATGTTAAAACAATTTTAGGATGGCACTCGCTAACAAATTCCATCAAGCTTGGGAAGTCAGCATGGTCGCTCAGGGGGAAAGATATGCCTTTAAATCTTAAAGCCCATCCTGAGACAAGCGCCGATATGAAGTCCGGATGATATGTTGATTCTAAGCGTTTCGGTTCAACAATTATGGCATTCCTACGTGACACAAGGTCATAGGCTTCCTCGGATCTTATGTCAAAATACTTCATTCTATAACCGTAAGCCTCATAAACCCTATTGATCTTCGAAACTCTCCAATGTGAGACTACCGGTATATTTGTATCCTCGTTAAATATGCGTATTACCTCCTGCGCATTTCCAAGTGAGTCGGCTTGAAAAACCGGAATCTTACCCTCCTTCAGAGACTTGCTTGCCCAATCAACCATGTCTTTGGCAACGATCTCATCAGGTGGAAAAACGAAGATGGGGGAGCCGAAGGTTGATTCCAGAATGAGAACATCGCATTTTATTGGATCAGCCGGCTTAATCGTCCTTGAGCTTCTAGTATTTAAATCTCCGGTGAATAGGACTGTTCCTTCCGGCGTTGCAATCTCGAATTCGTAGGAGCCTAAAACATGCCCGGAATAATGCGGCGTAACCTCAAAATCATCCATAATGACTTTCTCTTTTACCTTTAGAGACCGCCACTCTTCGACTTTAACGCCGTCTGCTGCCACAAGACTCATGGTTTCCTCCGAGGAAAACTTAAATATTTTGTTAGCTCTAAAAGCGCTTGAATGATCTGCATGCGCATGCGTTATAAGTGCAACTCCGCATCTGGGATTCTTAGATGGGGGATCCAAAACTATTCTAGTCCCCTTATATTCTATTAGCACTCCGCTCTCCCATTTTATTCTCAACGTTGACAGCCGCCGTCTAAGCGATCCCTATGCCTAAAGTTTCTCTACTAATTTAACATATAAACAATTTTAGAATGTTTAAACATTGAGTTTAATTACCACAGCGTTTTTAAATATCTCCTCTAAGATGAGAGAATAGTTAAGGTGTAACTGGACGTTGGCCATAATTGAGGCTAGAAACCTAACCTACACGTACCCGTATGCTGAAAGCCCCGCCTTTAAGAACGTAACCCTTAAAATAGAAAGGGGAGAGTTTATACTTTTAACCGGGCCCAGCGGATGCGGAAAAACAACGCTCTGCAGGTGCTTTAATGGGCTTATTCCTCATTTCTACGGGGGTAAACTTGAGGGTGAAATAACTGTTGCTGGATTGAGGACAACTGAGCATCCAATTCATGAAATAGCGCATCATGTTGGACTGGTCTTCCAGAACCCGGAAAATCAGCTTTTCGCGTTAACCATCGAGAAGGACGTTGCCTTCGGCTTAGAAAACCTGGGGCTGCCTAGAGATGAGATGCGCAGAAGAGTTGATTGGGCCCTTAAGGTTACCGGCATATATGATTTGAAGGATAGGGCTCCATATGAGGTTTCCGGAGGACAGCAGCAGCGCGTTGCGATAGCCTCTGTACTTGCAATGCAGCCCGAGGTTATAGTGCTTGATGAACCAACGTCGTTTCTCGATCCATTAAGCGCCAAAAACATTCTGGAGGTTATCAACCGTTTGAATAAAGAGCTGGGCATAACCGTAGTTCTCGTTGAGCATAGATTGGATCTTGCAGCCAAATACGCTAATCGAGTAATAGTTATGAATGATGGCCAGATAATCCTGGACGGTGAGCCGCGTAAAGTTTTCTTAGAGAATGAAGCAGCGCTAATCGGGGTTGGAATACCTAAGGTGATTAGGCTCTACATGTTGCTGAAGAGATCTGGTTTAAATATAAGCGGGGTTCCGCTAAGCCCGGAGGAGCTCTCAAAATCCATAATGGAGGCGCTTATTTTTGATAGATGTTAAAGACGTTTACTTCACCTATCCAAATGGTGTTGAAGCTTTGAGGGGTGTCTCTCTACAGATAACCGACGGAGAATTTGTTGCAATAATGGGCCAGAATGGCGCGGGCAAAACAACTCTAGTTAAACATTTTAATGGCTTACTTAAGCCGACGAGGGGTAGAGTTCTGGTAGATGACGTTGACACTAGGCATGTGAGCGTGGCAACCCTAGCTAGAAAGGTTGGCTTCGTCTTCCAGAACCCGGACCATCAGCTTTTCAGCGAAACCGTTGAGGATGAAATATCATTCGCCCTAAAGAATTTCGGCTTCGATGAGAAGACGATTAAAGAGAGGGTTAACTGGGCCCTTAACATCCTAGATCTTACTAGGTACCGAGGAACCTCACCGTTTATGCTCAGCGGGGGTGAAAGGAAGAGGGTGGCCTTAGCGTCGGTTCTTGCCTGGGATCCGAAAATACTCATTCTTGATGAGCCCACTATAGGTCAGGATAGAAATCAAAAGGAGAGGCTACGTCAATTTATACTCCAGATGAATCATCAAGGGAAAACCGTGGTGATAGTTACCCATGACATAGAGTTCGTCGCTGAATGTGAGCCAAGAGTCGTTTTAATGGCTAATGGGAAAATAGTGGCCGATGGGGCTGCGAGGAATGTGCTGACTGATCCTGATTTAATCGCTAAATCTTGGCTTATTCTCCCCGAAATAACCAATGTTCTCTTGAATCTGAAGGATATAGGTTTCCCAGCGAACGTCATGGATGTTTATGAGGCGAGGGATCTTATCATTGAAAGAATCGGTTGGGCTAGAAAATGAGCATGTTTGACGGCTTAAAATTTAGAAATATTTCTTCGCCTATACATAGAATTGATCCTAGGGCCAAATTTATTTACGTGCTTACGCTCTTCATCGTAGCAGTGTTTTTCAATCAGCTAATTCCGCTTCTAATATTGTTCTTCTCGCAGATACCGCTCGTTATAATAGCCAAAGTTAAAAAAGAGTGGTTTCGCTTGATTAAGGGCTCATCATTTTTTGCGGCAATAATATTTATAATGAATGTTATTTCCCTATACTTTTACAGCGGCTACTCATCTTTCGCATCAATTATTGAGCAGGCCTCAGCGATGACTGTTAGATTTATAGTTCTAATTGAATCCTTCTCCATATTCTTTCTAACAACATCGCCCGATATGCTTGGGTTATCCCTGGAGCAGATTGGCATACCCTATGAATTCTGCTTCGCTTTCACAACAGCAATACGTTTTGTTCCAGTTTTAGCCGAGGAGGCCCAGACGATAATTGATGCCCAGAGGGCTCGGGGTTTAGAGATTGAGGGTGGAAACCTCATGAAGAGGATAAGAAATTACATACCCATACTTATTCCATTAATTGTTAACGCAATTCGAAGAAGTTTAGAGCTAGCGGAAGCAATGGAATCTAGGGCTTGGGGCGCAGCCGAAAAGCGCACAACCCTCTACATGCTGAAGATGGAGAGACGGGATTACTGCCTAATTCTAATATCAGCATTAATGCTGGCGGCATCCATATATGTCTGGCTATTTATTAAGATACCGACCTTGACCCAGATCCTGAATATCCAAGGTTAGATTAGGTTTGTAAAATGGAAATCACAGGTCGTCTCTTAGTTTCATGATTTTCGCTATATTTGCATTAGGATCAATTATTGGAGCAATTTTTCCGGTTTTAGAGGTTAGCAGCGTTGTTACACCCGGGCCATGCCCCGAAATTACGGAGTTGGTGTGGACAACTATGCCTACTGTAACCGCGCCCTTAAGATATATGCGTCCATATGAATGGTCTGCATTCTGAATTCCCACAAGATCGCCTAGTTTCAAATCGGCTAAGCCATATTCTTTGACGATGGACTCGTCAAAAAGCTGAACATCGTAATCTCCAGAGTAGGTTTGATCAGCTCCAAGTCCTGAGCCCATTATGGAAGCTGGAACTATATGGGTTACCGGAACCTCAATTGCGTCACCGACGGGTTTTATGCCGATGGAATTAAGAAAGTTCGGATCAATGTTCATAACTTTAATATCCGGGTAATCCAGCAGCTCTAGGCCTAAACCGAAAGCCTTTATTAAAATTTTATCGCCGATCATCAGTTTTTCCATAGTCTCCTTTGGAAAATCCACCAGCACATGTTCTATTCCGCCGTGTTTTCCAGTTACAACGCCCTTTGCGCCTTTAGCATCACCTGCAGCAACCGTGGCTTCGTTTCCAACGCATGCCAAAATATTTAGAGCCATGTTGGCATCCTCACCTTCTCTATTTCTAACGCTTACGCCCGGCTCAACGTGATCCGCCATCCAGCCAACGGCCGGATCGCCTACGCGAACATTGTAGGTTACGCCACCTACGCCGGGCAGCACGACGGGTCTGCCCTCTGAAGAAATCTTGTAGGCTGAGCGTCGAAAGACTGGGCTTGAAACCTCGCCTGTGATTGAAATTTTCACAAGCCTCTCAACATTTGTTTTTAACATAAAGATTTCACCCCAAATCATAAGTTTAGGCTAATTAGGCTAAAAATATTTATTTTTAACTAGGCTGCACCGGGTCAACATTCCTAGTTGCTATAACATTGATCTTTAAGCCCAGGAAATCTCTAATTATGATCTGGCCGATTTTAATAGGGGCTTGAACGGTCACATTTGAGAGGATCCTCATAGCCTCAGGCATCATCTCTTTAGGCATCGGCTCAGAAGTTTTAACCGACACGACTGGAAGGTTGCCTCCGCTAACCTTTACTACTGAGATAAGTATGCGTTTAGGTTCAACTTCATTTTGCGCGTAAACTATTCCCCTAGGGCATCTGTTTCCTTCAACAGAACACACTTTGCCATCCTTTAATGTTGCCCTAAGCCTGCATCCCATTGGGCAAACTATGCAGGTAAATTCTAAAACTTGGTCATCCTTAACGATGGGGCTCATGAAATTACACCTTAACAACGTTAACCATAATCTTTTCGTCACGCATCTTCAGTAGATCATCCGCTGAAATCTTAAATCGGAACATTTCTGAAGGACGCGCAATTGGTAACTTAAATGCTCGACTGATCTCCTCGAACCGAACTTGAACGTTCTCTTCAGGTTTACCGACTCGCCCATAAAATGTGACATCCTGAGCGCAGCTTATTAGATGGGGCACAATAAGTCTTACATTGCGTCCCAAGACAACCCTCTTAAATTTGAATGTGGGAAAACCCTCATGTATTAGCTTAGCGGCTGATTCAGCTGCCCGCTCACCCTGCTCAGCGGCATAATCAACTAAGTCATTTATGACAAGCACGTTGCCAGCTGCGAAAACTCCAGGGATTGTGGTTTCAAGCCAATCGTTAACTACGGGTCCCCCAGTAGCCTCATCTATGAGCGCGCCCGCTTTAGCTAGCAATTCAACCCTGGGTTTAAGCCCAACCGCCAGTATCACCGCGTTGCATTTCAGAAAATTTTCCGAGCCATGTATAGGATTGAGTTTTTCATCCACCCTAACGATCTTGACGCCTTCAACCCTTCTCGAGCCCTTGATTTCAGTCACCATGCAGCTTAAATAGAGAGGTATGTGGAAGTCTTCCAGACATTGAATAATGTTACGCGTTAAGCCCCCAGGATAGGGCATTACTTCAACAACAGCTTTAACGTCGGCTCCTTCTAAAGCGAACCTCCTGGCCATTATTAGCCCAACGTCCCCGGAGCCAACAACAACTATTTCGCTTCCTGGAAGAACCCCATACATGTCCATCAAGGTTTGGGCTTCACCCGCAGTGTAGACCCCCACGGGCCTATCGCCTAATATATTGACCTCAAAACGGCTTCTTTCCCTACAGCCAGCTGCGCAAATAGCCGCTTTACATTTAACCTTAAAAGCCCTCCCATACATATAGCCAGAGATCTCCTTCTCGCCGCCGGATTTTACTTCAAGATGTTCCGCATAGGACCCGCTTAAGACATTAACCCCTGTACTTTTAAGTTGATCTAAAAGTTTAGCCGCAAACTCCGGGCCAGTTAAATCCTCCCTAAAATAATGCAGTCCGAACCCTGGATGTATGCATTGCGGTAGAACCCCGCCCAGAAAGTTAGATTCCTCAAGGAGAACTATGCTTTCAACGCCCATCTTCCATGCTCTAATGGCGGATGCAAGCCCAGCTGGTCCGCCGCCTATGATTGCGAGGTCGTAGTTTTCCCACATCAACCTTGGCTTTCACCCTCCAATTTATTCTTCTCCTTAAACTCCTTAAACAGAGCCTTTACGTCGCCTATACCTATTTCTGTCCCTGGCCCCTTCAGGGAGACGCTCCATAATGGTACATTAAGTTCTCTTGCCAAGATTACTGCGACTTTATACATACATGATGAGCCTTGACAGGTACCCATGCAGGCTCTAGTTCTAAATTTGATGCTGTCTATTGTTGTCGCTCCCCTTCTAATTGCCTCCACTATTTCAGCTTCAGTTACAAGTTCATCTACACAAATTATGCGTCCATATCCTGGATTCTCATTTACAGCCTTGATTCTCTCTTCAAATGTCATTTCAGAAAACCTTTTTATGCGTCGCCTGTATCTGTTCCATCCCGCTTTAAGTTTAGGATTAAGATCAAATTTAGCCTTCAGCGCATCGAGAATCATTCGGGCTACCGCTGGAGCTGATGTTAAACCTGGCGAGCGCATGCCTGAAGCCTCTATGAAACCGAAGACTTCATCGCAGTCCCTAATGATGAAGTCTCCACCCGACGGCTCGGGCCTTAAGCCGGCGAAAAACCTTATAACCTTGCTTCTCGGCGGGAGCTTATTTACAAGATTAGAAGCTGATTCCCAAACGAACTTTAATCCATCGTAAGTATTACTTTTATCCTCCCTAAGGTTTTCAGGCAGATCTTGGGCGCTGGGACCGATCATTAAGTTTCCGTCGGTGGTTGTTGTCACCACCACGCCTTTGGAGATCGGCGTAGGCGTTGGGAAAATTATCCTGCTGACTTTAGGCTCAGCGTCCTTATCGAAGATCAAATATTCGCCCTTCCTAGGCTTTATGTAATACCCTCCTACACCGGCCATCTCTGATATTTTATCCGCATACAGTCCAGCTGCATTGATAACACAGTCAACCTCAAGAAAGGATTTGTTGGTTTCTAACCCGGAGATTCTCCCCTCAACAACCTTAATTCCCCTAACTTCAGTTGACAAATGAAGTTTAACGCCGTTCGCAATACTGTTTTCCACGAGAGCTGCCACAGCGTCCCAGGGTGATATCTGCCCGGCTGTGGGAGCCCAGAGGGCGGCTGTAGCGTTCTCTGAAGAGTTCGGTTCCAGCATCTTAAGTTTCTCATGGTCGATAATTTCTAGGCTTGGAACACCATTCCTAATTCCTCTATCAAGCAGATCTTCAAGGATTTCCTCCTCCTCACTGTTGAAGGCTAAGACTAGTGAGCCGCACCATCTAGTAGGTATATCGAGGTCCTTAACCCACTCATGCCATATCAAGTTTCCCTCGGCGCATAGTTTAGCTCTAAGCGGAAAAAGATCCGGCTCATCATCATATCCTGCGTGAATTATTCCAGTGTTAGCTTTGCTGACCCCCCATCCTACATCTGCTTCTCTTTCTATTAAATGCACTTCAAAATCCTCGAACATCGAGAGAACTCGAGATATGCTTGCTCCAACAACTCCGGCTCCTATTATAGCCACGCGTATTAATCCGCCCATACCCGCGCCCCTGTACTACTCAAATCCAGCCTCTTTAAGAATCCTAGCCCAGCCCAGGGATCTTTTAACAGCTTCTCCCCAAATCTTATACAGCCTCTCTCTTTCATCATCATCCATTTTAGGCTCAAATATTTTCTCAATTTTCCACATAGATGTGAGATCTGAAAGGTTCTTCCAAAATCCTATCGCTAAGCCAGCCAGGTAAGCTGCTCCCAGGCTTGTGGTTTCAAGAATTAAGGGTCTGATGATCTTTAGGCCTAATATGTCCGCCTGGATCTGCATTAAGAGATCATTTTTCGAGGCCCCGCCATCAACCCTTAGCTCCGTAACTCTTATATCCGTGTCCTTCTTCATGTTTTCCAGAACATCGCGGGTTAAGTAGGCTATTGCCTCAAGCGTCGCCTTGGCAAGATGGGCTTTTCCAGTTCCTCTAGTTAAACCTATGATGAGGCCTCTAGCATACTGATCCCAGTATGGCGCCCCAAGTCCCACGAAAGCTGGCACGAAGTATACGCCTTCAGAGCTTTTAACTGAGGATGCTAAAATCTCAGTTTCAGAAGCATCCTTTATTATTTCTAGGGCTTCCCTAAGCCACTGTATTGCAGCGCCGGTTATGAATATGCTGCCCTCCAGGGCATAGGTCACCTTGTTTTCTATTCCCCAAGCAATGGTTGTCAGCAATTTTTCAGATTTGTAAGGCTTGCTGCCGGTGTTCATGAGTAGGAAGCTGCCTGTTCCATAAGTGCATTTAACCATGCCCTCCTCAAAAGCCGCCTGCCCAAATAGCGCAGCTTGCTGATCGCCTATATCTCCCGCTATCGGCACGCTTGCACCGAAAATTTCAGGATCCGTGTATCCGTAAATGTAGCTTGATGGTTTAGGCTCTGGCAATATGCCCTCCGGTATTTCCAGAACCTCCAGCAGCTCTTCATCCCAATCCATTTTGTGAATGTTAAACATCATTGTTCTCGATGCGTTGCTGTAGTCTATGACATGCGTTTTTCCTCCAGTAAGTTTCCATATTAGAAAGGAATCTATTGTGCCGAATAGAATCTCGCCTCTAAAAGCCCTATCTTTAAGTCCGGGCACATTGTCTAGGAGCCACTTAACTTTAGGACCTGAAAAATATGAATCTGGCACCAGACCGGTTTTCGCTTTAAATAAGTCGCCGTAATCAGCCTTAAGATCTTCAACAATATCCGCCGTTCTCCTGCACTGCCACACTATTGCGTTATGTACGGGTTTACCCGTTGATTTATCCCAGATAACAACCGTTTCCCTCTGGTTCGTCACCCCTATAGCCAACACCCTATTGGGTTCCACATGGGAATTTTTAAGCGAGCCCTTAATGGCCATGATCTGCGCTTTCCAGATCTCCTCAGGGTTATGTTCAACCCAGCCGGGTTTAGGGTATATTTGGGGGAAACTATGCTGCCCTAAACCTGAAATCTCAGATTTTCTATTAAAGAGTATGGCTCTCGCGCTGGTTGTCCCCTCATCTAAAGCCAGAAGGTAATAATCCTCAAGATCGCTAAACATCTCAAATCAGCCCTCATCTTCTAATGAGGATAATCTACTGAGATATAAGAAATAAATTTTTTAGAATTCCCGGTTTATAATCTTAAAGCATTACGAATTTGTGTTACCGCATATGCATCACGAATGCTGACCAATCAAGGCTGAGAAATTCAGGGTTTCATTGCAAAAGCCTTCCCCAGTGTACTAAGATATTTATGCTCAAATAGTAAATTACTGATTGGTGGTTTGCTTGGAAGCATACATCCTTATAAACGCTGATCCCGGATTAATATGGGATGTTGCGGAGGCAGCTCTCAAAATCAATGGTGTTAAAATGGCTCACGCTGTTACCGGGCAATTTGACGATGTTGTCTTCGTGGAATTCTTGAAGATGGAAGACCTTGGAAGAATAATTAAGGAGATCCAATCCATCTTTGGAGTACGCCGCACACAGACCTTGATAACTGTCCCACGCCCAATACGAGAATAGATGCGCTTTATCGCTTCATCATTAAAAATGAAACTCCATGTTCCAACTTGCCTAGCGCTCGTCGTCACCCCTTTAAAATTGCGAGCCGCAACGAGCTGACTTTCAGCGTAATGCTGATAGCCAGATCTAGATTGGTTTAAAAAGTTGCAACCTCGCATTCTTCTTCGCTTCGCGGTCCAAGCCCAAGCTCTATTGAACGTTTAATCTGCCTTAAATCCCATACGCTTTTGCCCTCCAGAGCGTTGCCAGAGTATCTTTGCAGTACCTTTACGCCTTCTATATCTATTGCTGTTTGATTGTCTGAAGCCAAAATTAGGTTAAGTTCACGTAGTTCGTCTCTCGCCGGTCCTCCCATGATGAAAACCTTTCTCGCATCCATAATAATTATTAAACCCGGCCTTATTATTAGCTCTGGAGAGCTCTATAGATGGCTCAAAAGCTTCAGAAGAATAATCGTAAGGTATGGGAGGCTGGCGGCAATATACAAAGCCCTAATAACAATAGCATGCATAACAATACACTTAAGATATGGAATTTAGAGATGAGTTCAAAAAATATGATCGGATATCTAAGCGGAAATGGTGTTTATGGAGTGGATCTTAAATAGTTATGCATTGGATCGCCAAGATGCGTTGGAAATCTCAGCCAAATTATGAACTAGGCACCAAATTCTCATTTCAGACATGTCGGATGTATGCAGTTTACATATGAAGAAGCCTTATTAATTGCATATACTTTCAAAATTATTTGACCACCACTAAGAGAGGGATGCTTGTGAGCGAGGATAAAATTGTTGAAATGATTGAGAAGGCCAGTCAAAGTGTTGTGAACATAAACACTTTAAGGGTTTTCCACGATTTCTTCTATCAAGCTGTTCCAGTTGCGGGAATAGGCTCAGGCTTCATATTTGATAAGAGAGGATACATATTGACTAACCATCACGTTATAGATGGTGCTGAAAAAATAGCGGTAACGCTGACCGACGGAAGGGTTTTTGAAGGTAGAGCGGTTGGGATTCATAAAAGTTTAGATATAGCCGTCCTTAAAATTAACGCTGACAATCTGGCGGTTGCCAATCTTGGAGATTCTGATAAACTGAGAGTTGGGCAAAGGGTATTTGCAATAGGGAACCCACTCGGTTTAGCAGGTGGACCTACAGTCACGGCGGGGGTCATAAGCGCCTTGAAGAGGACAATTCGCTCTGAAAGGGGAGTCTTCAAAGACCTAGTTCAAACCGACGCTGCCATAAACCCGGGAAATTCCGGCGGACCGCTAGTTAACATTGATGGCGAGGTTGTTGCGATAAATACGGCTATAATTCCCTTTGCTCAAGGCATAGGTTTCGCTATACCGATAAACGCAGCTAAAGAGATTGCAAATGACATAATACTTTATGGCTTCCACACTAGACCTTGGCTTGGAATATCCGGTGTGAGTGTGAATAGACAGATTGCTGAATACTATGATTTGCCTGTTGAAAGAGGCGTTCTTGTAGTCGGGGTCGCGCCCGACAGCCCGGCTGATAGATCCGGTATCATACGTGGCGACATTATACTTGAATTCAATAATGAGCGCGTAGATAGCATTGAAGATCTGCAAGGGATCTTAGCAAAAATAAGGCATGGATGTGAATGTGAAGCCACCGTTTTAAGGGGGTTAAGGAAATTCAAAGTATCTGTTATTTTAGAAAGAGAGCCGTGATGAGGAAAGACTAATATCTGGATGATTGCCTAAATTATCTTCAGTGAAAATATGCCTATAGATCCGGATTTCCAGAAGAAAAGGAAAATTGTCGATAACCATAAAGGCCACGCTGTTTGGGGCCCGATTGATCCGCCAAGCAACCTGGGCATACATGGAACAAACGTCGCTGTTGACTGGGATATATGCGAGGGATGTGGAACATGCATAGATGTTTGCCCAGTAAGCGTATATGAATGGGCTGAGGCGCATGGGCATCCAAAATCGGAGAAAAAATCAGACCCTGTTAGAGAATCAGAGTGCATACAATGCTTAGCATGTGAAACACAATGCCCAACCCAAGCGATAAAAATCACGTATTCATAAAACACTTTTTTATAAAATTACCTTAAGCCCATAAACTTTAAGGGCATCCAGCGGATTTTGGTAAGTATACATCCAGGGGCGAAGTTAATGAGCGATTTTACGTTGAAGTCTGGTGAAAAATTGTTCTTATAGGCGACAGCATAACGGATTGCGGGAAACTGAACGAGTTTCTACCCTTAGGAAAGGTTATGTTTACATAGCCGCCAACCTTACAACCACCAAATACCCTGATAGGGAAATTAAATGGGTGAATAAAGGCATAAGTGGAGATACTGTTCAGGGACTAGTTAACAGGTGGAACGAGAATGTTATCAAGGAAAAAACCAACTGGGTTTCAATATAGGAATAAATAACGTTCCGCAAGATAAATCTTCAAATAAAAATCTAAAAGATCTTCTAGGCGCATTCGAAAACTCCTACAGAAAAATACTTGAGAAAACGAAAAATGAAACGGCTGCTAAGATCATAATGTTTGAAATTTTTTACTTATCCCCTGAGGACATAAGTAATAGGGGATTCGACGTATCCCCCTACAACAAAATTATACGTAAGTTAGCAGAGGAGTATGAAGCGATCCTAGTGCCCATAAACGTTGCCTTTAAGGAAGCTTTTAGGAGGAGACCGAATTGCCGATGGACTACCGGCGATGGTGTTCACCCAAGCCCTCTTGGACATACGCTCATAGCACTGAAGTTTCTGGAATCTCTAGGTTGGTAAACTTCTTCAAGCAATTAATTCTTTAACCTTTTTTATTATGCCGGCCGCGTCTATTCCTTGCTCCGCCATCAGCTCCTCCGGCCTTCCGGAATGAGGCATCCTTCTAATAGCCAATATGTGCGGTTTTAAACCTAAAGATGCCACCGCCTCTCCTATTCCACCTTCGGGATAATGATCTTCAACGGTTATTATATGCTTCGTCTCATCAAATGCCTTAATTAAGGTTTCAGCATCTAGAGGCTTTACGGAGTAACAGTCTATCACCCTTATATTGATCCCCTCAGTTTTAAGCATTTGATAGGCTTTCAGCGCTTCATGCACAGTTATGCCGCCCGCGACAACTGCTACCTCATCATTCTTGCTATATCTGAGAACTTTTGAGCCTCCAATATGAAACTCTTCATCATTACCATATATTACCGGCGTTTTAGGCCTAGTAGTCCTAATATATGATATCCCCCCATAATTTGCCATAGCGCAGGTGAGCTTCTCAGAGCTGACTGCATCGCATGGATAAAGAACAACGCTGCCAAATAAGGCCCGGAAAAGCGCCAGATCCTCTAAGCCCATCTGTGAAGGACCGTCCTCACCTATAGAGACCCCGGCATGGGAACCGGCTATCTTCAAGTTCGCCCTCGAGTATGATGCCATCCTTATTTGGTCATAGGCTCTTGAAAGGAAACATGCGAAAGACGAGAGGAACACGTCGAAACCGTGGGTTTGAAGGCCGACAGCCACACCGACCATATTCTGTTCAGCAATATAACACTGCAGACTTCTCTCCGGGAACCTATTAAAGAAGTAAATTGTAAATGTTGAATTTTTAACGTCCCCATCTAAAACAACCATCCGCTCATTCTGTTCACCGAGCTTCACAAGCGCGCGACCGAAGGCCTCTCTGGTCGCAACCATCTCGCCGATTTTATAATCGGTTGCGATGGAATATTTTCCCCGACCTACAACTGGGATTCTAGCCTCCATAAAGTTTGATGGTTGAAAATCAATATTTACATTTACTTTCTGGAGTATTTCCCCTTCAGCCCTTTTCAGCTCCTCCTGACTTAGAGCGGTTCCATGCCTTCCCTCAACATTTTCTAGGAAGCTTACACCTTTACCCTTAACGGTCTTAGCGATTATGAAGAACGGCTTATCAGACTTTTTAGCCTCCTCAAATGCTCTAATTAAATCTTTTACGTTATGTCCATCACATACAGTCGCATTCCATCCGAAGGCCTCCACCCTCCTAGCGTAAGCTTGCCAATCCCATTGAAACATCGTCGGTTCGCTTTGCCCAAGCCTATTCATATCCAGTATTGCAACCAAATTTGGCATGTTGAGCTTACCAGCAAGGTTTAGGGCTTCCCAAACAGAACCTTCAGCCATCTCCCCATCGCCGAGAAGAACGAAAACTCGCCTATTTATGCCCAAGAGCCTTTTAGCGTAAGCCATGCCTAAGCCTACAGATAATCCTTGACCAAGAGAACCTGTTGCAACCCTTATACCCTTGACTCTAGGGACAGGATGCCCCTCAAGTTCAGATGAAAACTCTCTAAGAGTCATAATTTTCTCCTTAGGAATCACGCCAATCTCAGCTAGGGCAGCATATAGAATTGGGGCAGCGTGACCTTTCGATAGGATAAACTCATCGTTGTCGAGGTAGTTTATGCGATCCGGATCGATATTCATAATATGGAAGAATAGCGTTGCCACAATCTCAGCGCTTGAGAAGCAGCTTGTCGGATGACCGGATTTAGCCTTAGTTGTGGATCTGACGCTGTGCAGCCTCAGAATGTTCGCTTTATTTTCAATATACTTTTCAACATTAATATCCATCATTTCAGCATCACACCTAAAATATTAGAAGAAAATATTAAAGATCATCGGTAAATAAATATTGATTTTTCCTACATGCATTTATTATTAAGATCTTTAACCATTAGATGATATCTCCTCCCCTATTCGTTCCATAAGCTCTTTAAATATGTTTTTGATTTGAGTAGTTGTTGTAGATGGTTATGAATGCTTCTAGGTAGGTTTTTGCGCTTTTTAGGGTTGAGTTGGCATGAGGGGTCTGAAATCGAACCCAGTGTAGAATACAGCGACTATTACATTAAATTGACAAAACAATGGGCCAAAGAATTTAAGAAGAACGCTCTTATTTAAGAATTTTGTGGCTGGTCTTATGGGATGGTTGTTTCGGGGCTGAGGCGTCTTCTTATAATCTTTGAGAAGGCCGAAGAAGTAAGGGCTGTTTTCAGGATCTCTGTGAGGGCTTCTACGGGCCCCATCGCCCTGGATCGCCTGCAGGCCCTGAAGGCGCCAGGTAGAGGCTCAGGTTGTCCTTGCATACGCCCCGATGGACCGCCAGCCAAGGCCTAAGCAGGGAAGCCCTATTCTCACAACTATTAACGTGGCATTCACCCCTCACATACTCGCCCGCTGAATGATTAACCCACTCA
>CALKGV010000030.1 GCA_938091805.1 uncultured archaeon
GTGGAGGCTAAAAGGGGGAGAAATGATAGGCTATGATGGCTTCAAGCATAGGAAGGGCTCAAAGATGCATGTATGTGTGGATGAGTATTCTATGCCTCTAAGCATATCTTTGGGTGCTGGAAATGAGCATGATTCGAAGCGTATAGATGAGCTATTGGATGGCTTAGAGGAGGCTCCGAAAGAGCTTTACGCTGACTCAGCATATGACACTGAAGCCATAAGATATAGGCTGTCGTCAATGAATGTAGAGGTAAACATACCCGTGAACCCAAGGAACGGTAGGAAGCCCATACAATACGACATCGAAACCTATAGGAGGATGAGGTCAGCCGTCGAGAGATTCTACGGATGGCTCAAAAGCTTCAGAAGAATAATCGTAAGATATGAGAGGCTGGCAGCAATATACAAAGCCCTAATAACAATAGCATGCACAACAATACATTTAAGATATGGAATTTAGAGACGAGTTCATTGTTAATTTCTAACGAGGAAGGGGCGCCTAAGGGGAGCAGTAGCCTTTAGAGCTTGGTGAGGCGCATTTGAGCCTCCGTTTGAGGCGTTCCTTCCTCTTTACCTAAACTGGATTCTTTGAATTTTAAACGAGAAGCAGAAAAATTTTCTTAATAATATCCTCAAGTTTAGATGGTATAAGAATGAGAGGATTACTTGAGTGATTCCAGCGGTATGTCAACTCTTCTCTGTATGCACGATATGTGCTTAATTAAGTTTGGAAATTTTATGTAGTGCCATGTGGATTTTGGTCTAAGTGGATTGCTGTTAAGGGCTGCGTCTAAAACCCTATCTTTGGTTATCTCCATATCCTTTATCATTGATTTAAGACCTATTATGTCGCACATGTAGTCAACGTAGCATACGGGTATTTTTGTGCATCCAATCATCTTTAGGGCTTCAACCCTATGGTGCCCATCAATTATTGTGTTTGTTTTCTCATCAACAACTATTGGCTTTTTAATGATCCCGTCAAACCATATTTCGTCCTTAAGGTTTTTAAGCCTCTTTTCATCCGTGCGTTCATGAGCTTTGAGGCTGGAAATGTCGGCTAGGCATATGCGGATTTTAATCGATGTATTGTTTTTGTCAGATTTTCTGGAAGTCAAAGTATGCCCTCACAAGTTAATAAATGTATATGTTTGTCCTATTTAAAACTTTTCAGTACATTTTTGTACAAAATTCACTTAAATAAAAATTCAGCAGCAATTATGGAGAAACCCAGGGGCAGGGAGTAGAGGGCAAACATATGGAATTTGCGGATAACCCTCTTAAGAATCTTTATTGACATGTAGCCTACAATCATTGAGATGAGAAAACCGATAAGTAGATTAAACGATTTAACTCCTGCTGGAGGAGGAGCGCCCAGTTGTAAATAAGCCGTCAGCGTTAAGGCCCCCAAAATGGCTGGGATGGATAGTAGAAATGAGAATTTGAAGGCTTCATCACGCTTTATGCCGAGAATTAGAGCCGTAGCTATTGTCAGTCCGCTTCTGGAGAGTCCAGGTATTGTTGATAATCCTTGCGCTACGCCGATAATTATGGCAGACTTCCAATCAACATGCTCCTTTTTATCTCTCCCAATTTTTGACAGATACACTATTAGGCCGGAAAATATGAAGGAAAATGCGATGTGCAGGATGCTGTTGAAGATTTCTTCTAGGAAACTGCTAACCATTAAACCTATTAGCATCGTTGGGAAAGAACCTATAATGATCGTCTTAATCATTCTACCCTCATTTGATTTAAAGTCGAGTTTTATGAGCGCCATAAGGATCTTTTTTACGTCATCCCTGAAGAAGAAGATTGTAACTAGCAATGTGCCTAAATGTAAAACAGCATCAAAGAGTAATGGGAGTTTTAATCCGAGAAAATGCTCGGCTAACCTTATATGCCCAGTGCTTGATATTGGCAACCATTCGGTTAAACCCTGAATCAGGCTCAAAACGATTATTTCGATCTCTTGCTCCAAATTAAGTCGCCATATTATTTTAACTTAATAGAAAGATATTTTTATGGATGCATTTAATATCATTTTTGAGGGAAATTGTCGTCACTTGACGTAGTAACAGTTAATGAGGAACATGAGAATAGGGAGGATTTACTTGAGGTCATTTGGAGAGCCCTAGAATATTTTCCAGGGGTCTTATGGGAAGGAGCAAACTATCTAGGTAACCTAAATATAGAGCACGACTTAAAGATAAAGTCCAAGGATAATGTTTACGGAGCTTTTATGTTCAGCAATCTGATGGAGAAAATGAGAAGAGTTAGGCGAATGCTTCAGGTTAAAGATCTTCTATTGGCGATCACATGCGATCCAATAATAATAGTATATCACAGGTTTGAGAGTGGAGGTTTTAAGCGGGTCGCCAACCTTGTTTACGACTATGTCTCGAGAGAGATCGGTGTAGTTTCACTATTCAGAATAGAGTACGGTAGGAACGCAGCTAGGGTTGTGGCGCATGGTTTGGGACACAATCAGGGTTTAAGACACCATGTAGAACCTATTGATGTAATGTATGAGGGTTTACTTGAGCATGAGAAATTGAGAAATAATGGCTTCTGCAGTGAATGCCTTAAGAAGATGATGAAGCCCATTTTAGGCGAAATCTAAAAAGGAATTGGTAAAGATTTAATTGGAGATGTCTATTAATGAATGAAAAAAATAATATGTCGTGGAAAAAGGATATCCCCCTCATCATAATAATACTATTTTCCACTGGTTTATTCACAAGACTGCTCATTTCTCCCTATGCCGGTCACGGATATGATATTAATGTTCATAGGGTCTGGCTCTTTCGACTCCTGAGGGAGGGATTATTCTTTTACATACCTTCTAAGGAAGTTGAGCTTTTTGGAGAATATTGGGGACATGATCCCAATTTCTGTGAGTTACCTCCGATTTTTCCTTTAGCGCTTTTTATCATGGGAAAAATATGTTATTTGATTAGTCCGCAGCTGGATGATATATATTTGCTTGTTATGTTTATGAAATTCCTCAAATAATTGCTGAGTGCCTAAGTGCCCTTCTGATATATTATGTAGTGAGGGGTGAGGGCTCATCAGATATGGGTATACTTGCGGCGTTAATGTTCTCATTTAATCCCTTCACTTTCTTCTTAACTGCTGTGTGGGGTGCACCGGAGAGCATAGTGTCACTTTTTGTCACAGCATCCATGTTTATGCTTTATAAGGGCAAATACTTTGCTGCATCTTGTCTACTTGGTTTTTCCCTGATGGTGAAACCTTACACTATAATTTTTCTACTTCCCATAATCCTATTTTCTTATCCAGCTTTAGGAATACGTAAAATTTTATTGCAGTCGTTTTTGTTTGCTCTATCCGCTCTTTTTGTAGCATCGCCTTGGCTTATAGCCCAAAAAGATGTTTTTATAGACGCCATGTGGTCCGGGGCTCTTCATAACTTAGGGGTTCGCATTCCAGAGGGAATAATCTGGTGTTTCCCAAGTTTCTGGTTAATTGTGAACCTCTTATGTAACATTTCAGGCTTTTCCTATAAAATCGTAGCTCCACTCCAAATTTACGTTTTCATATTTTTGACACTCGCAATGTGCTTTATGATTATAAAATTGCGATTGAATTATGAAAGGAAAAATTTATGGTTTATTTCTCATCTATTTCTCTTCTGTTTCATGATGTTCTTCCCTTCCGCTCATGAAAAATGGGTGTATTCCTGCTTTCCCCTTCTTTTAATTTCGCCCTTCCTAATCCACGAAAACTTCTTCCTTCTCTCTCTTACTTATTTTATGTTAGCTTTTTCACTTTCTGGAGCAGTTTACGGAAATGGAAATTACTTTTTTGAGTCTACAGACTTTCTTCCCATGCCTCGTATTTTTGTATATGGTGGTTCTCTGGCTGAGAAATGGTACTATTTTCTTTGGGGATTTATAAAGGTTATTGGAGATATTTTCTCTCAAGTTCTTTCTGCATTCATACTTCTAGGGATTCTCTCACTGCATCTATTATTTCTGTATAACATGTCAAAGTTTGGGGAACACAGAAAGGAAAAACCTGAAAGTGAATCTTTAGGCTCACGTCAAATGCGATTAGACATCTTCTTAGCATCTTCTGCAAAAGAGGGGGAGCAAGCGCCGGTGAACGCCGTTTCGACGGATTTTGAAAAGAATATTTCTAAAGAAGCTAAAGAGGCCACTAGCGCTTTTAATATTTTTTTAACTGGTCTTCAGGAGATTTTCCTTGGAATAAGCGAGATTGAGAAGATGCTAAGATCTGGTGAAATTAGTGAAAACACCTATCAGTTCCTAATGAGCATGCTTGTAAAAGAAGCTCTTGCAAAACTTAATGAAATTTACCTTCTAAAGGATAAATTAGAGCTAATTAAAGCGAGGGCTAGAGTGGAATGGGCTAGAGAAAAAAGAGAATTAGATAGACTATTGTCTCCAGAGAATCAGAGAATTCTTGAATGGGATTCACATTTAAGGAAGAACGTTTACATGTCTCTGAATGTTTTAGAGGAGGTAATTTCTTTAATAGAAAAATCTCTTTCATCTTTAACTTTTGAGAAAGAGCTGGCGATCATTGAGCAATGCTTATCCTTAATTAGAAAGAAAAACGTGAGCATACCGATGGAAACAATCGGGAACTATCGAGAAATATGTAAACAACGCTTATACACGATTTCAAAAAATTGGTCTTTAAGCAGACCTAGCATAATTAAACAGATTGCAAGTATTGAGGAAAAAATTTCTCAAGTAAAAGAGGAGATTAAAGAAGTCGAGATAAGATTTACCGTTGGTGAGCTTGATAGGAAGACATATGAACATAAGCTGAATTACTTACAAGCGTCACTGCAGAAGATGGAAGAAGATAATCTTAAAACACAAGACCATCTACAAGAAATTGATGAAAAAATATTTAGGTGTTTTGAAGCCATAAAATACATTAATTAATTTTGAACTCATCTCTAAATTCCATATCTTAAATGTATTGTTATGCATGCTATTGTTATTAGGGCTTTGTATGTTGCTGCCAGCCTTTCATACCTTACGATTATTCTTCTGAAGCTTTTGAGCCATCCGTAGAATCTCTCAACGGCTGACCTCATCCTCCTATAGGTTTCGATGTCGTATTTATGGGCTTCCTACTATTTCCTCATGGATGCTAAGGCCGCGAATACTCTATCCCATACACTTTCTTCTTGCCAGCGCTTAAGCCTCCTCCAAGCAGTCTTATATGAGCCATAGCGAATAGGCATATCCATCTGCATCCAGTAGTCAAGACGTACAGAATGCCGTTTATCTTCATCCTATCATCAGCCCTAGGCCTGCCAACCCTAGCCTTAGGAGGCAGCAAAGGACTAATGAACTCCCACTCACCATCAGAAAGCTCAAGAAACTCCATACCAAAACATAATCAAGAAAGACTTAAATAGTTTTGAGATGAGTTCAACAATAGCATGCATAACAATGCACTTAAGATATGGAATTTAGAGATGAGTTCATAAAAATAATGATGGATTTAATATTTTCCATGAAGCAAATCTGAAAACGCACATTTGGAGATTAAACTTAAATAAAATGGCGATACCTAAACGCTTCTAAGCGCGATTCTATAAAATTATTACCGTGGATGAAAAAATAGGTTTAATCAAGACAAGTTTTGTCGATTTTTAAAATCAGAACACCTGTTGC
>CALKGV010000031.1 GCA_938091805.1 uncultured archaeon
CAGTAGTCAAGACGTACAGAATGCCGTTTATCGTCCTCCCATCATCAGCTCTAGACCTGCCAACCCTAGCCTTAGGAGGCAGCAAAGACCTAATGAACCCCCACTCACCATCAGAAAGCTCAAGAAACTCCATACCAAAACCTTACAGAAAAAAGTTAAATAATTTAGAGATGAGTTCAATCATAAAGCTAGGTGAGAAAAGTTAAGGTAAAGATGCCGTAAAAGTTTAGATGCCTTTATAAGGTATAATTTTATTTTTAGACGTAAATTTCTAGAATCACTACTGGCGACTGAAAGGAGCGGACGCTAATGGAGCCATTTTACATTGGATTCACGGCGAGCCTCTTAGCTGGCTTAGCTACCGGCGCCGGAGCCCTACCAATGATCTTAGTGAAAAGGGTTCCAGAGAGCATGCTTGATGTATTGCTTGGCTTTGCCGCAGGGGTGATGCTGGCTGCAACAGCATTCAGTCTTCTCGTACCAGCCATTGATCTGGGCGGCCCATTGATATCCGCTGTAAGCCTTGGGATCGGCGCGCTGGCAATCCACCTCATAGATCGTTTCGTTCCGCATTTTCACCCGGTAGCAGGGGTTGAGGGGCCCCCATCGAGATTATCACGCGTTTGGCTAATGATTATCGCTATAACGATCCATAATTTTCCCGAGGGTTTGGCTGTCGGCGTGAGCTTCGGCACCGGCGATATTGCAGCCGGATTAATCATCGCTGTGGCCATAGGGTTGCAGAACATGCCTGAGGGCTTAGCTGTTGCGCTACCGCTCTTGAGAGAGAAGTATAGTGTTTTTAAAGCCATTGGCTATGCGACTTTAACCGGACTTGTCGAGCCATTGGGCGGACTATTGGGGTTAGCTTTAGTCTCAGTCTCAAACTCCTTTCTGCCGTGGGGGCTAGCATTCGCGGCTGGAGCAATGCTCTTTGTCGTCGCCGACGAGATGGTGCCCGAAAGCCATAGGAAAGGTTTCGGCCGGGAAGCAACATTCGGCCTCATAACTGGCTTCATCATAATGATGCTCCTAGACTCCATATTTAAGTAGGCGGGAGAACAAGTTTATATAACGCCAAAAATAATACATCCTTCTATGAATGGAGATAAGCCCCTACTCATAGTCGGATTCGCCGGAAGCCTGAGGAAAGCGTCCTATAACAAGATGCTTCTGCATGCGGCGTCAGAATTGCTGCCCGAAAACGCTAAATTAGAGATTTTAGACCTAGAGGGGCTTCCATTGTTCAACCAAGACCTAGAATCCAGTATGCCTGAAGTGGTAAAGTGGTTTAAGAGTAAGATTAGGGAGGCTGACGCGCTGCTTATAGCAACACCGGAATATAATTCTTCCATACCAGGCGTGCTTAAGAACGCGCTTGACTGGGCCTCTAGGCCTTATGGGGATAACTCCCTTGACGGTAAGCCAGTTGCAATAATGAGTGCTTCACCAGGAATGCTGGGTGGTGCGAGGGCTCAAACTAATCTTCGCCAGATACTCTCTTCTCTTAATGCATACGTGGTGAATAAACCTGAGGTTATCGTGAACTTTGCTAATGAAAAGTTTGATGCAGACGGAAATTTTAGGGATGTGAGGGCGAAGGTCTACATTAGGCAGCTGCTGGAGAACCTGGTGAGGATGGTTGAAGCGTTGACGGTTAACGCTAAATCTTAAAATGCTTTAAGAAAATGGTAATAGAGGGTTATGGAAATCAACATAGTTCTCCGCACAACAATACCGCTTTCCCTACTAATAGGATTAGGCTTCCTCTCCAAGAAGGCTGGCTTTCTAAGACATGGGGACGAGAGGGTATTAAGCGCCTACATATATTATTTTGCGCTGCCAGCATTATTCATCGTAGATCTCTCAGAAATAAGGTTCGCTGAGGAGAACATAAAATTTGTAGCCGCAGGGATTCTGCCTATAATTATAATCCTTACATTTTTCATCATACTCCATCTCGTAATCCGCTTCTCTAGGGATACGCTTTATTTACTTATATTAAGTACGGTTTTCGGAAGCTTCGTCTTCTTCGGGATACCATTCGTTATATTCGCTTTTCCGGATGAGGGCGAACTCCTCGCAACGTTATCTTCCTCAACGATATCTATGCTGGGCGTAACAATTTCGATTACAACATTGGAGATCTATAAGATGGGCGGAGTGCCGATCGTAAAGGGGCTTAAGGCTACCTTACTTAAGCTATCTAGAAACCCTCTTATCCTCTCGATACTAACGGGCTTATTCCTCTCAATCGCCGACGTGAGAATACCGGACTTCATATCTATCCCGCTGCATATGCTTGGAGGCACAACAGTAACGGTGGCCGTCTTCATGTTAGGCGCTTTCCTATATGGAAGGAAATACACTAATCTTTTCGGTGCCTTTAAGATTAGCCTAACAAGGATAATTATTCTTCCACTTCTAGCCGCATTAGTCGCATCAATCCTTGATCTGCCGAAAATTCAAACGGCTGTGCTAGTAATTATGCATGGAGTTCCATTAGCTGTTTCCATGATGGTGCTAAGCGAACGTTACGGCTTCCATGAGGATACGATAGCCTCGCTGATCCTTATAGAGTCGCTTGGAGCTGGCATATACTTAAACCTTTGGCTTCTAATGCTAGCTCTCCTATAGAAAAACCCATAGTACTAGAGTCTAATTAACATTTTAAGTCTGCTTTTATGTGAGCCATTTCATGTCCGGCTCGAATCCAAGCCCAATTTTTCTCGGCGCATAAAAGTATCCTTTAGATGGTTTCAGTTTCTCCTTATTAAAGGTCTGCTGTATAATTGCGAATTTTAAGAGATATTCGATCATTGGACAGACAGATTGCGGATGGGAGAAGATGATTGCTTGAGAAGGCTCCGTCCAGCCTGCGTGTGGAATAACCGGTATTCCCTCCGACGATGCCAATGCACAAATTTTCCTCATCTCAGTTATGCCCCCCACCCATGTTACATCCGTCTGTAATACATCTACCGCTTCATGCTTCAGCAGTTCCCTTACACCCCATCTGGTATATTCATGCTCTCCTCCCGCTATTGGAATATCCGTCACCCTTCGAAGTTTAATGTAGCTATCAATATCATCCGGCATGAAGGGTTCTTCAAGCCATGCTGGCTCGTACCTTTCGATCTTCTTCACAATTTTGATGGCATATGGCAGCGTCCAGCTCATCCAGCAATCAAGCATCAAATCCACGTCGTATCCAACAGCGTCACGAACCGTTTTCACAAGCTCGATGTTTTTCTGCATTCCGGAGGGGCCGCTTCCAGGACCGTGGCGGAAAAACCACTTCATAGCCGTGAATCCTTCCTCAACAACCTCTAGGCTTCTCTTAGACACTTCTTTCGGGTTTAGGGAAAAACCGAGCATGCTGGCGTAAGCTGGCACCTTCTCCTGAACTGGTCCACCTAACAATTTAACAACCGGTTCATTCATAGCCTTTCCAATCAGGTCCCAAATTGCGCAGTCAACCGCGCTCATCGCTATGATGCATTCTCCCTTCCGCCCATGAACCTGATATCTATACATGATATCCCATATTTTTTCAACAGCGAAGGCATCCTCGCCGATGATGAGACGCTTTAGATCTCGCGTAATGATATTGGCAACATTATCTGATATGGGACCAAAAATTCCCCTAAAGCCTTCATCAGAGGAGATTTCCACAAAATTTTGCTCAAGAGTTGTTGTTCCGCCGAGAACTTTAGGGCCTTCATTTCTAAAGCGTTCATAAATATCAACCGGTCTAGATAATCGCTCCTCCCAAAAATCTTCACTAATGGCTTCCTGTTTACGCAGTTTAAAGCAACGTACATCTACAATCTTCATCTTAATGCCCTCCCAATAATAATGTTAAAATTTTAAGGGGGATCGAGCCCTAATTTTATTTATTCCATCCCGCCTAGTTTTCTCCGGCGATCTCATCTATATTTCCTTTTATTTTTTCAAATGCTAAAACTACGTCATCCATATCGTCCCTGGAGCCTAAGAGGACATATTGCGGCAGCCATAGGCCCTCATTGTAGCACGCTTTCTCCGCCGCGGGCATTTTCACATTTGAATAGTCCATTGATTTACCGTAGTATGGGCATGAGAGAGGGCACTTTTTAAAGTATTCTAAGTACGGCTCCTTGTAAAGCGGCTTAGAATATCCAACGCTTACAGGTACGCCTTCTGCCTGTAAAGCTCTTGCAAATGTTGATTTCGAGATTCCGCCGAAGGCTTCGGGGTTAAATCTGAATATGTAGAGATGGTAGGCGTGCCTTGTTATGCGCTCATCGTCTTTTAGGGGTTTTATACCGTCTATTTTGGAGAGCTTACTGTTTAAGTATCTGGCGTTTTCTATACGTTTCTCGGTTTGCTCATCAAACCGCTCCATCTGGGCTAGAAGCATGGCCGCCTGGAACTCAGTCATGCGGTAGTTTGCTCCTGGAATATGGTGCTCGTACCATGCTCCTTGAGGCATCCTTCCGCAATTATGCAGGGACCATGCCTTAACGTATAGATCCTCGCTGTTGGTTACTATTATGCCACCTTCTCCGCTGGTTATATTTTTGCTTGATTGAAAGCTGAAAGCCCCCATTTCGCCGATTGCTCCAACCCTTGATCCTTTCCATTCTGCTCCCCATGCTTGACATGCGTCCTCAACGATGTATAGGTCGTGTTTTTTCGCCAGTGAGAGAAGAGCATCCATATCAGCCGGTCTGCCGCCTATGTGAACTGGCAGTATTGCCTTTGTCCTTTCAGATATTAGGGCTTCAACGCTTTTCGGATCTATATTATATGTTTCCGGGTCTATGTCGGCGAAAACCGGTATAGCGTTTACGTAGAGCACTGCAATCGCCGTCGCCATAAATGTGTAGGATGGAACGATAACCTCATCGCCGCATCCTAACCCGAGGGCTCTAAGCGAGATTTCAAGGGCGGCTGTGCCGCTTGACACCGCAATCCCATATTTGGCATGCTGGTAGGCCGCAAATTTTTCCTCAAATTCCTTTTTTCTTGAGCCTCCTACACCCCAAAATCCGCTTTCCAAAACATCTTTCAAAGCCTTCATTTCTTTCTCGCTGAACATGGGCCATTTTGGAAAGGGTTTTTTCCTAACTGGCTCTCCACCTTTAAGGGCAAGTTTAGCCAAATCTTTCCCCCAATCTTATCTTCCAGTAACCTTTATGGTTGCCCTTTAACAAATATTTATTGTTTCCCCTCGTTTTCTTAGTTATCTTTTGCCGCTTAGTTTCTTCCGAATCTTCTGAAAATTTTTCGGCATTTCGGAAGATTATGCATTCAAATAATTTAATTTTTCAGCCTTTAGAGATTTATCGGCGCACTCTTTAGGAAAGCGAAAAGCGATAATCATTGCGCTGTATTTGATTCAAGCGCGATGGCTCTTATCCATGATGAATCTAGATGCGCAATTTTCAGCGGTAACCCGATGAAGAAGACCCTTTTATCCCTTATCTTGTCCAGATTGATCAGACCCTCTATTATTGGTATGTCGTTTTCTAGAAGAGCTATGTGGGTTGCTGGTTTAATATTTGAGTTAGGCTTATAGGCTCTTGGGTCATCCGGTTGGACGCCTTGAACTCCAAGCATCTTTATATGTTTGCTTGCAAGGTACTCAGCTGCCTCCGGCGTCACGTATGCTGTGCCAGGGCTCCACATGAGCACAATATCGTCTTCTTTAACCTCCGTAAGGTGCTCTGGCTTTATGGGGAACCAAGGTTCATCTGAGCCCTCGGCGCCCGCCGCCCCAAATTTTAAGACTATCGCCTCGCCCATAAACTTTTCTAGGGGGATCTCCATGCAGGATTTAAGTCCCTCACGGAGATGAGACGGACCCTCAACATGTGTGCCAATGTGGGATTCAGATTCGATAAAATGCATGTAAGTTTTATCCTCGGCATTTATGAATTGTTGAAGATTGAATTTCCGAATCTGATTTCCACGGATAAATTCTCCGTTAACTTTTAGAACGTTAGGTTTGATCTCCGCAGATAAATCGACGATCCTATATTTTTTAATTGATTCAACTATTTCCTCAACTTGTGGAGACGTCTCCCGCAAACCCCCTCTTTTTTTCTGTTTTCTTATTATAATCTGTATTTTCAACAGATTTTATTAAGGTTTGCTAAAAATTATTAGATTAAGTAGTCATAGATAGGCATGCTGGAAACATTATTTTTTTCCAGCGGTGATCCAGCCTAATACATTAGGATATCCTAGCAGATGGACCTAGACTTCTAGGTTTAGGATCATGCTTGTTCTGGGATCGCCCAGCGTGCCTGGTCTAAATGTTCAGCCTAGCGAAGCCTAGGTTTCTAGGATGGGTTCGGATCTATGAACTTAGTCTTCTAGGCTGATCTGCCCTGGGTGATTCGGACGCTAGGCTCAGCGGATCACCTTGATCCAAACTGGCTAACCGTTAGGATCACGTATGAGACCCTGGTATCCTAGGGGCTAAGGCCTATGTATTTAATCCTAGTTGGCTAGGATAGGCTGATTAAGGAGGGAAGCCGCTAAAAACCTAGTATGCTAGGATGGATCAGAGTCGATTCACCTGACGCATTAGGCTGCATGCGTCCACTAGGCTCAGGTTTAATAGCCTTGTATGTCGTGATGATAAAAAGGTGAATATCGGCGCAAGCATTCATGGTAACAGATTTTTATTAGAACTCATCTCAAAACTATTTAAGTCTTTTTTGACTATGTTTTGGTATGGAGTTTCGTGAGCTTTCTGATGGTGAGTGGGAGTTCATTAGGTCTTTGCTTCCTCCTAAGGCTAGGGTTGGTAGGCTCTGGGGCTGATGATAGGAGGATAATAAACGGCATTCTATACGTCTTGACTACCGGATGCCGATGGATGGATATGCCTATACGCTATGGCTCATATAAGACTGCTTGGAGGAGGCTTAAGCGCTGGCAGGGGGAGGGCGTATGGGATAGGATATTCAGGGCTTTATCATCCATGAGGGAGCATGGTAGGGTATGCGTTGATAGATCTACTGTGGAGGCTAAAAAGGGGGGAGAAATGATAGGATATGATGGCTTCAAGCATAGGAGGGGCTCAAAGATACATGTATGTATGGATGAGTATTCTATGCCTCTAAGCATAGCTTTAGGATCTGGAAATGAGCATGACTCAAAGCGGTTCGATGAGCTATTGGATGGCTTAGAGGAGGCTCCGAAAGAGCTTTACGCTGACTCAGCATATGACACTGAAGCAATAAGATATAGGCTGTCGTCAATGAATGTGGAGGCAAACATACCCGTGAACCCAAGGAACGGTAGGAA
This sequence comes from uncultured archaeon, assembly GCA_938091805.1. GTDB lineage: Archaea > Thermoproteota > Bathyarchaeia > Bathyarchaeales > DTEX01 > DTEX01. The sequence continues at coordinate 7,303 of CALKGV010000031.1, forward strand.
GCCCATACAATACGACATCGAAACCTATAAGAAGATGAGGTCAGCCGTCGAGAGATTCTATGGGTGGCTCAAAAGCTTCAGAAGAATAATCGTAAGGTATGAGAGGCTGGCAGCAATATACAAAGCCCTAATAACAATAGCATGCATAACAATACACTTAAGATATGGAATTTAGAGATGAGTTCTTTGATTATGTAGGTTCTTTGTTGTTCTGGAATTGCGTGGCCCATTCAAAACTATATATAGCGATCAACCTTTAGGTCGCTTAGGAATGTGCGAAAAGCCGCCAACCCCCGACAATAAACATTACGCGTCCCAGACCCTAAAACAGAAAGAAACTCTAAAACCTCGGAATCAAAGTTAAAAAGCACGAGAAACACCTACTAAACCGAAAAACAGAAAAAAGGAGGTTTGCGGGAGATATCGCCAGCTTTTGGTGGGTTCAAATCCCACCCTCGCCTTTTTAAGTCTACGCGTCTTCTACTGAACGATGTAAAAATGGATGGCATATACGACTTCGACGAGAGGATCGAGTGGCTGGTGAATCCCAAGAGCTACATAAGTCTGTCAAAAACCATAGC
>CALKGV010000032.1 GCA_938091805.1 uncultured archaeon
TCGCCAGATCGGTGGATGAGGCTAGGAGGCTAATTGAGGTCGGCTTCGAATACGTCTGCACCTTCGAAGGTGCAATGCTCTTCAGGAAGCGAAAGTAAATATTAATGCGAAAAATTAAATTTTAATACGCTTTATTTATTACAATCGCTAATATTTTAATGATAATACTACGAGGCAGAATTATGGAGCTTCGAAGGATTCAAATGACAAGGGGCGGAACCTTCTTTGTCACATTACCTAAAGAATGGGCCTTACGTCATGGCATAAGTCGAGGATCTATCGTCGCAAGCTTAGTAACATCCGACGGAAAACTTGTTATTGATCCAAAATATGATATTGAACCGGCTCCGCGGATCATAAGTATTAAACCTGGACTTTATCTCAGCCGTGAGATCATTAGCAAATACCTTCTAGGTTATGATATTATAAGCATTGAGGCCAAAGATCGAATTACTCTCGAGCAAAGAGAAATTATTAAACAAACAGCTTCCCGTCTTATAGGTCTAGAAATAATTGAAGAAGATTATAGTAAAATAGTTATGCAGTGTTTACTTGAACCCTCAGTTTTATCACCTGAGAAGATTCTACGCCGCGAACACTTAATTACCTCAGGCATGTGTAAGGATGCAATAATAGCGTTATTAGAGAGAGACATAAATTTAGCTAAAAATGTTATCGCTAGAGATAATGAAGTTGATAGATTATACTTTCTCTTAGTTAGGATTCTAAGAACAATCATCCAGAACCCTAATCTAGGTCAGAAACTTAATTTGCATCCAATAAGCTGTTTAGATTATAGGTTAACCGCAAGTTTGGTTGAATCAGTTGCTGATCAATCATCCCAAATTGCTGAGCATGTTATTAAACTTAAAGATTTAATTTTAGCTGAAGAGGTTTTAAAAGCGCTATATGACCTCTACAAATCTGTTCATGAAACCTATGAAGACGCTGTCGCTGCATTCATATCGCATAATACTACCCTAGCGGAATCTGTAAGAGAAAAAGCAAAGGATATTGAGGAACTGGGTCAAAAAACCGAATCCTTAGTCAACATTTTACCTATTGAAAAAGCCCAAGATTTAGTTGCTATCGTTCTGCTAATGAACCGCATATATGATCATAGCGTAGATATCTCCGACCTGACAACTCCAATAATAGCTTAGACATGCACATAACTACAATTACAAAAACCTCGACAAGAAAGCCTATGATTTTAACTGTGGGATGAATGGTATCGTCAAGTTAAGCCCATTTATTTAAATACTCCTTTTATAAATACAGCATCTTAACTTGACAGTATCCGATGGATTGTCGATAGGTTTATATGCGCCCCATCCACGCTATGTTTTGAGTGGGCTGCTCGAAATGTGGCTTGGATGTCCAAAGGCTGGAATAAGGCTCAGGAGCTGAAATGGGTGGGGGAAGGTTCCAGCAAGCGAATATAGGGCTTGCTCGGGCGTTGAACGTCCTGTGGAAGCCGTTAACGGGGGCGGCGGCACACCTCCTGCTTCTAAGGTGGAACGGGATGAGGCGGGAGCCTGAAAGGGCGGTGACGACCAGCCGATGAAGACCTTAGAAGCAAGAATCTCCCGACTTAGTCGTGGAGAGTGTCAACTAAAGAAGAGTTTAGCTTTTATTTATTGCAACCCCGCTTATTCTTGCTCAATGTTAACTTCGAACTCATCTCAAAACTATTTAAGTCTTTCTTGACTATGTTTTGGTATGGAGTTTCCTGAGCTTTCTGATGGTGAGTGGGAGTTTATTAGTCCTTTGCTGCCTCCTAAGGCTAGGGTTGGCAGGCCTAGGGCTGATGATAGGAGAATAATAAACGGCATTCTATACGTCTTGACTACTGGATGCAGATGGATGGATATGCCTATACGCTATGGCTCCTACAAGACTGCTTGGAGGAGGTTTAGGCGATGGCAGGATGAGGGCGTATGGGATAGAGTATTCAGGGCCTTATCATCTGTGAGGGAGCATGGTAGGGTATGCGTTGATAGCTCGACTGTGGAGGCTAAAAAGGGGGGAGAAATGATAGGATATGATGGCTTCAAGCATAGGAAGGGCTCAAAGATACATGTATGTGTGGATGAATACTCCATGCCCTTAAGCATAGCTTTGGGTGCTGGAAATGAGCATGATTCGAAGCGTATAGATGAGCTATTGGAGGGCTTAAGGGAGCTTTATGCCGACTCAGCGTATGATGCTGAAGCCGTAAGGGCATAACAATACATTTAAGATATGGAATTTAGAGATGAGTTCTAGGAATAATTTTCTGGACGTGCTTAGCTGAGGAGCCGAAAGGCTCAGGTATCCCCTCTATGCAAACATCAAACATTTTTCAAAAAACTGCGCATTGTTTTTAACGTTAACTGGAAAATCTCTCGGCTTCATCATTGAATTGTTAGAAGCCCCATTTTGCGCAGATGTTCCGCCTGGCCCTTTGTGTAGCGCCAGATTATGTCGCCGCGCGTGTCATACTGGAAGTCCCATGGGGATACTAAGACAACATCACCGATCCTTATCCAGAATCTCCGCTTAAGCTTGCCCCTTATCCGGCATATGCGTTCATGCCCATCTTGACATTTAACCAGTACGCGGTCGTAGCCAAGCAGCTTCATAGCTATCCCTAGTACATCATTTCCAGATGGGAGCACCAGCTCACTCATGTCTTCCTCGCTGATAACCTTCTTTTTACCCAAACTTTTGCCTCTCGAAGGATCCCGTCTTCAACTTATCTGTTAAAGGGGGAACCTTGCTTAAATACTTTTAATTATTTCGGCTGGAGAAATGCTGGATTATAAGCCGGATAAACTCCAAACTCTTCTAACCGCCTCACCGGACTTTTTCACAGCTTCCCGAATCGGTAGGCTTCTTAATCTCTCATCGAAAGGTTCAGGTGTTACCGGCCCGTCGTACCCGACATCCCTCAGCGCCCTTAGGAAACTAACGATGTCTATGACGCCGGTCTCGCCTGGAAGCCTTCTGACATTGTCCCTCTGTTCATCAACTGGTATGCCCTGGGGCGCATCATTAATGTGAACGTAAATTATCTGCTTACTTCTTAAACCCCTTATCTGCTCCACCGTCCCATGCGATGTGTACCAATGCCAGCTGTCAAGTAGTAATCCAGCATTTTCAGTTCCAATCGCATTGCAGAGCTTCAGCATGCCGTCCATTGTGCATATGAACTCATATTTATGTCCAACTCTAAGGGTTTTAGGCGCTACAAACTCCAACCCTAGCAGGCAACCGTAATCTTCCAAAATTTCAGCTATGGGCTTAAGTCTCCTAACGTGGAATTCAAAGTTCTCATTAAATGGCAAACTATCAGAGAATGGAACTATCCATGTAAAAGCCCTATAACAGCCGATTTCATCCGCAATCTTGGCTAATATGGGTAAATTCTTAAGATCCCCCTCATATTTCTCCTCACTGCCTCTGAAGTCCACCGGTAAAGCCCAGCCGCCGAGCCTTAGATCTCCCAGGAGGCTTTTAATATCCATAACGCTGCTCTCTTTAAGGAGGCTTCTAGCTTCCAGGATATTTATGTCTATTCCCTCGAAGCCGCCTAGATTGGCCAAATCTATTGTTTCATGGAATGATGCTTGGAAGCCCAGCGCGTTGGGATTAAGGTTTTTAAACATATGAACACCGCCGGTTAGGAGGGGATTACTCAAAGAGCGTAACAGTTACCTCCTCACCCTCATCTATGACATCAAGGTTGACTGGTAAGATCACGTAGCCATCAGCATTCGAAAGGCTTGTTATGTCACCTGACTTCTTAAATGCCGGGTAAGCCTTTCCGTCAACTATCCTCACGGTGAAGAATTGCTCTCGTCCAGAGGCGGAAACAATACGCTTTGCCATCCTAGCCTTAACGGTTGTCGGCTTTTTAGGCGGCAGCCTCGCCATCTTACGTATAACCGGGATCAGAAATACGTATGCGTTGCTTAGGCATGATGCTGGGTAACCCGGCATCCCAAAAACTGGTTTTTCCCTCACCACGCCGAATAATGTTGGTTTACCCGGCTTAATCTGGACACCGTGAAATAGGAGCTTCCCATCCTCCTTTATGATGTCCGACAGCATGTCCCGTTCACCCACGGAGCTTCCCCCTGAGAAAACTATTAAATCATGATCTATGTAGCGATATAGGGCTGACCTCAAAGCTTCATATGAATCTGGAATTATCGGGGCTCTTGTGACTGATGCACCGTTTTCAAGAAGCAAAGAGGCCAAAGTATATGAGTTTACATCATAGACTTGCCCCTCTTTAAGTTCAAGCCCTAGATCCTGAACTTCAACACCTGTTGGAATTATTGCCACTCGAGGTTTCCGGTAAACCAAAGCTTTTCTTAAGCCTAAAGCCGCGAAAACCCCTATTTTAGCAGGCGTTAAAACCTCACCCTCCCTAATTATTACCTCACCCCTCTTCACATCCTCCCCCCTAGGCGATATATTTTCAAGCGGATGTACAGCCCTATAGATTAACACGTTATCCCCCTCCTCTTCGGTGAACTCGGCCATAACTACAGAGTCGGCGCCGGGCGGTATGGGGCAGCCGGTTGCTATGCGGATACATTCCCCATTTCTTATCTCCCTGCTCGTTGATTCACCGGCGCGTAAAACCCCGACCAGCCTTAGGGTTTTAGGGTTAAACTCCGATGCGCCGTAAGTATCCTCAGCCCTCACAGCGTAACCATCCATAGCAGCCCTATCAAAAGGCGGGATATCCATCTCAGCCACAAGATCCTTTGCTAAAACCCTGTTCGCAGACCTCTCTATTGGAACCAGCTCCGCCGCCTCCACGGGTCTAATGTGCTCCATGATTATATCCAGGGCTTTTTCGCGAGGCATTAAAAGTTTGAAGGGCGTGATCTCACTCATGCTGACCAATTCTCCTCACCTTACTCTCCTTAATTAAGAGACATGATGAGCGAAACATAAAGGTTTTCAATCTCACGGCTTAGGCAACATTGCGGAAAAACGCTTTTCTGGGAAAATTTATAAGACATGGTTCGTTCAAAAATAATGTGGGATCATGCCTAAGAACATTCCCTTCAAAAAAGCATTATTTTTCTTAGCTCTCTCAATATTTTTAACATCATTTTTCCCAGTCAACTCCTTCACCGTTCATGCTGAGAGATACGTTGAAACCGCGGAGAGAGCAGCCTACTCAATATCGATATATGTGAAGGCGGTAGACGCCGTAACAGGGCAGCCAATTCAGGACGCAACGCTGATGCTTTGGGATCTCAGCACATTTGATAAGCCTCAGCCAGGCGCAGGCATATACTCCACAGATGAAAATGGCGAATGCCTTATTTTCGGGGATTACTTAAGAATTAAGCATTTCTATTGGCTTTATATTTACAAAGGCAACTTCGAAGAAAAAATCGTTGACTATGTTCCGGTTAAAAGGGAAATCTATCTTGAGAGGCCGGAAAACGTAAGCCTAATCCTGCAGATGGTTCCCGGAGCGATGATTGAAGTTGAGGGGATCCCCTATCTCGTTCAATCCCCAAGCCCGGAAGAACGCTATATGATCATAACAATTAAGGAGAGATCCGGAGCCCTAAATTATTCATTCATTAGGGAATATGGCAACTCACCGGATGTCTACATGCTAGGTCTAAATAGAAAAACCATCATCGTTCCGGCAAACGCACCAATTGATCTTGAAGTTAAGGTCTGGTTTTTCCTAAGGGGGATAGGCCGCATATCAGTGAGCAGCGAAATATTCTACATAAACAATAATTCTTTGCCATTAATACTTCCCCAAAGAGGCCTTTTATCATCTGTAAAAATTCCAGCCTACAGCCTTAGGAAGGGGCTATCGCACATCGAATCGGTGTTTGCAGATGTCTCCTCAAAGCTGGACGAAGCCCAAAGAATCGGATTCACGGTTTTCGATGAAAGACGCATACTCACCCGGGTAAGCCAGAGGAAGATTGAAGCCGAATCCCTTCTGCAAAGCGCACAAACCGATAAGGATTTTGAAAACATATGGTTGACGCTTAGAGAAGCCCTAGGTGAAATGAACTATGTGTATGCGGTGCTGCAAAACAAATACCTAGTCAGCAAGACTAATGCCGTCTATCTCTCAGCGGTAATCTCAGTGTTCAGCATCGTATTATCATCATTCCTCTTCGAGAGTGAGAGGAAAAAGATACATGTAGGCATAATATTTTACGTCGTCTCAATAGTGATCCTTTACTTTATACATCCCGGGTCGCACGTGATAATCGACGAAAACTTCATATTGTTTTTGCAGTCAGCATCCGTATCCTTCATCGCGGTTTTAGCCATAGTTTTCGGTATACCGCGTGTTTGGAAGGAGAGAACCGTTGAAGGCGAGGTTTCCTGGAGAAGCGCCATATCGGTGATCTTCTCCATGGGTAAGCGCCAGATAAGGCGGAAAAAGATACGCGGTTTCTTCACAATCCTATCAATATGCATCCTCATTTTAGCGTTCACTTCGCTCACATCCTTCGGAACAGCCTTCGGCGTGGTCTCCAGCAAACTAAACGCCCTTCCCCCATCTGAAGGCATCCTCATAAGGCGGATGATAAATGGTTCATCATTAATTTTTTCACCTCTAGGATACGGCGACATAATATCAATTTCAAATGTCGCACCAATACGTAACGTCGCGCAGAGACTGAAAAACTATCCTAAAAATGAACCCGTGGTTCGCCTTGTAAATCCCAATACCGGAGCCTTCCACTTTATTTACGGTGTTCTCGCAATATCGCCCACCAATGAATCCATCTACACAAATCTGGATGAGGTTGTTGAGGGAGGATATCTAAGTGAAGAGGTTGATGGTGAGGTTCTTATAAGCGTAAATGTAGCGAATAAGCTGGGCGTTAGAGTAAATGGCAATGTAACCCTAGAAGTTTCCGGCACAACATTAAGGAAAAACATGATAGTTAAGGGGCTGATTAACGATGAAGGATATGAGGGTTTAATTGACATCGACGGCAACCTTCTAGGGCCATCACGCCTCCTAGAAGACGGCTCGGTGAGAAGATGTAATAGCACAGAAATCATGGTGACCAATCTGAGGACCGCTGAAAAAATACAGGTGGATCTTGATGCCGTTTACGGGAGAAACGCGCCGCAATTTGTTTTGCCATCAGAAATCCTTTTTCAATTCGATCCGGAAGTGAACATTGAATCGTCCGTTAAAGAACTAATTTTCCAATCCGGATACGACATCTTCGTCTCCCGCAACAATGAGGTCACCTACTACTACGTCGGCTCCTACATTGAATTTAAAGGGGTCGCTGAGCTTCTCATCCCAATGATTATGGTGGTCCTAAACGTCAGCATGGTTATGGTTAACAGTGCATATGAACGGGGTAAAGAGATCAGGGTGCTCTCAATGCTTGGTTTAAACCCGACGCATATAGGGCTAACATTCGTGGCTGAGGCAATAGTTATGGGAATGGTTGGCGGCAGCCTGGGCTATTTAGCCGGGCTTGGCTTCTACAGGATCATGATCCTATTCGGGCATGATTTGATGGTTAGGGAAAAACTCGAATGGTGGTGGAGCGCCCTAGGATTCCTTCTAGCCATACTCGTCTCAGTGCTCTCAGCTATGAGGCCGGCTGCCATGGCCGTCAGCGCCTACACGCCTTCAAAGGTGAGGAAGGTTAAAAGATCTGAGGAGGAAAAGAAGAAGCGCAAGGAAGAAATATTCAAGGTTTATCACGCAAGAGAACTCACCATGCCTGTGAAGGTGCTTACAAGCGAGAAGGAGTTCTTCTTAAGCTTCTTCCTCGATCGCCTAGACGAGCTGAGAACAGGCTACACTGAGAGGGTGGAAAACATAGAGGATGTTCCCGAGATTGAAAATGTTAAGGGCGAGGTTGTAAAAACAATAAAGTTTATTTACTATTTCGGGCCGCCGGAGCGTAGGAGAGGGACGAAGAACCGCCTAGTTTTAATAAAGAGCCCATACGAAGATTACTACAGGGTTAAATTAATTTCGGAGCCGGCTGCCCCAGGGATTCCCGAGAGCGCTGTGGACAGAACCGTTGACTTTGTCCACGACATAATGATGTTTTGGGCTAAAGATAAAAAGAGAATCATGGGCGCCCCCTAGTTCTTCTACGCCTAAGGCGGAAAGAAAACTTTATCTTTTTAAAAGCACTTAAAAACATGATCGCACTTGTTGGAGATGCTGCTGGTTGACTTCGAAAAATGATATTGAAACCTTTATTAAAAGGCAGATTGAGATCGAGAGGGAGATTGTTGCATTGCTAAATGAGGGGATAGCCGACTTAGAAAACCCAGCAGTTAGGGAAGTTTTAAAAGGAATCTCGCTTGACTCCACTAAGCATGCAGGAATCTACTCAGCCGCCCTAGAACTTATGACTAAAACGCCTAAAGCATTAACTCAGGAGCAGCTGGATAGGCAGGTGGCGCTCGTGAAGAGGCATATACGCATGGAGGCTGAGCTGATAAAGAGAATAAGCGAAACGCTTCCATCAATTGAAGAGGAGAAGATCAGATTTCTCCTCAGCGCAATATTAGAGGATGAGAAAAGGCATCATGAACTCTTAAAAAGGGTTCTTGAAATCATAGTTAAAGGCGAAACAATAACGGATAAAGACCTGTGGGACATAATCTGGCGGAACGTTCCGATGCATGGTTCGCCGGGCGGATGAAAAATATAAGGGCAAACCCAGCCTACACTATGCGATGCAATAAATTCAATATTTAGGCTAGTGGTGGATTCGAACCCAACCTTCACGCCGCAGATAAACTTATCTTCATTCCTTAAAGTGAAATCTTCATAAATAGATGCAACTATAATCTTTCTGTTGGGGTTGGAGGGTTTGAGAGATGCGTGGGATGATGTTGAGGCTGGGCTTGGCAGCCCTGGCAGGATAAGGATTTTAAGGATATTGCTTAAGAAGCCTGGTGAATGCTTCACCAGGTATGCTCTTGAAAGGCTCACCGGTCTTAAGCCCGTGGACGTTAGGAGGGATCTGAGCATTCTTGTGGGTTTAGGTTGGGTTAAGGAGAACCCCTATGATCCCAGAACTTATGAGGTGAACATGGATAACGATGTTGTTAAGGTCATAGCGGAGTTCTTCAGGAGGTTGCCGGGCGCATAGTTTTCAGCGTCGGTCAGCTACACCCCCCTCCCCCCAACGGTACGTTGCCGAATAAATACTTTCAGCCACATCTATTTTTTGTGGTGTCATATTATGGAGGCTGCGGGCGTCTGCTGGAGGAGGGACGATTGGGTCTTCAGCATCTATAAGCGGCGTGGAGACAAGTATCCAACTTTGAAGGTTAGGAGGCTGAGGGGTTAATGGCGACTAGCGATCTTGAGAGGATTAAGGGCGTCGGCTCCTCAACGGCGTCTAAGCTCAGGTCTGCAGGCTTAACAACCGTTGAGGCCATCGCGGTTACGCCGGCCAGGGAGGTTGCTGAGAGATCAGGCTTAAGCGAGGAAGTAGCGTTCAGGATATGTGAGGAAGCGCGTAAGCTGATGGAGTTCAGCTTCATGAAGGCTGCTGACCTATGGGAGAAGCGTAAGAGCATGCTTAGGTGCACAACGGGCTCAAGAAGGCTTGATGAGATTTTAGGCGGTGGAGTTGAAACCCAGGCTATAACTGAGCTTATAGGCGACTACGGCGTCGGTAAGACGCAGATATGCATGACGCTTTCAGTTATGGCTCAGCTGCCGAGGGAGAGGGGCGGTCTTGAGGGAAACGTCGTATACATCGACACTGAGGGGACGTTCAGCCCGGAGAGGGTCTACCAGATAGCCGTCAGCAGGGGTTTGGATGGTAAGAGCATTCTAGGCGGTATCATTATGGCTAGGGCTTACACAAGCGACCACCAGTGCCTCCTAATAGACCATCTGTTTAAGAAGTGCCCTGAGGAGAACGCTAGGCTCGTCGTTGTGGACAGCATGATAAGCCACTTCAGAGGCGAATACATCGGCAGAGATGAGCTCTCGCAGAGGCAGCAGAAGCTAAACCAGTACCTGCATAAGCTGCTCAGGCTCTCGGAAGCATACAACCTGGCTGTCGTCATAACGAATCAGGTTCAGGCGAACCCTGCTCAATTCTTCGGGAACCCTGAGCAGCCGACAGGCGGACACGTTATGGCGCACGCATGCACACATAGGGTTAGGTTAAGGAGGGGAAAGGGCGGGACAAGGGTTGCGACGATAATAGACTCACCCTATCTGCCTGAAAGTAAGGCGGCGTTCAGGATAACTGAGAAGGGCATAGAGGACGCTGAGGGAGAAATCCAGGAGGATGAGGAGGGGTAGGCGAAAGATTTAACCCCAACATAGGCAAATATTTAGAGTGTTTAGCTGAATAGGTGGCGCATGTGATTGTCCAGCGAGAAGCTCGCTGAGTTCCTGAGGAGCGGGAAGGACTGGGCTAGGATGAGGACGAGTGTTCAAGGAGTCTTCGTGCTCAAGCTGCCGGCGTATAGAGGTTCGCCAAGCAGGCTGGCGATTGAGCTTAACCCGGTAGGCGAGGATGGAAGCCCAAAGAAGAGGCGCGGATTAGTCTTAAGATCTCAGGCTGAACTCGACGAGTATAGGGAGATATTCCAATATGAGAAGCTCGTTAAGCTCATGGAACTGCTTGAGTCAGTGAACCCTAAGGCTGAAGAGGCTAAGCGTAGAAGAGGCGAAGAAGTAATAGAGATATAGAGGTTAGAGAGCTGCAGCCTATGCGTGAACATGCAGCCGGATCCGCCGGGGAGCCGAAGTACATTGAGCACCCGCTTATATGGCCCAGAACCCTAGAGTTCAGACTCTACCAGAAGTGCATTGCAGACGCGGCGTCTGAGAGGAACACGCTTGTAATCCTGCCAACAGCGCTTGGGAAGACAGTGATATCGGCGCTTGTAGCCGCAAACACGCTGTACAATTACAGGGACTCTAAAGTTCTCGTTATGGCGCCAACCAGGCCTCTTGTGATGCAGCATAGGGAAACGTTTCATAGGTTCCTTAAGCTCAGGGAGAAGGACACGGCTGTTTTAACTGGCAGGATACCGGCGGCTTCTAGGCGGCTGTTCTGGGAGGGGAATGCAAGGGTTTTCTTTTCGACACCTCAGGTTGTTAGGAACGACCTTTTAGAGGGCAGGTTGAACCTGAGGGATTACGGGCTTCTGGTCTTCGACGAATGCCACAGGGCCGTCAAAGAATATGCGTACACAGATACTGCGAGAATATACGTCAGCCAAGCCGCCTACCCGCTTATACTCGGAATGACAGCCTCACCAGGCTCAGACATAAGTCGCGTCCAGGAAGTGTGCAGAAACCTATATATCGAGCACATAGAGTTCAGAAGCGAGGAAGATCCGGATGTTAAGCCATACATCCACCCGATAGACGTCGAGTGGAAGCGGGTGGACCTGCCAGCGGAATACGCAAGCGTGAAATCGCATATAAGAGGCATGCTTGACAAGAGGCTGAAGTGGCTTCACGAAAACGGCATACTGAAATGTAAACCCGAATACGCCACTAGGAAGAGGATTATTGAAGCCGGAGATGAGCTGAGATACATGCTTGAAGCCGAGAGCGTTGAGGAGGAGAGGGGAAGCATATTCAACGCAATAATTAACCAGTCCATCGCGCTCACATTATTCCACATGCTTGAGCTCCTTGAAACCCAAGGGCCGCACACGCTTAAGGCCTTCATGGACAGGGTTAGGCTTGAGAGGCGTGAAAAGCAGAGCTACGCAATATTAACAAGCGACCCGGATTATAAAGCGCTGGAGACGCTTATACAGTCAAGCCGCCTACCGGAACACCCCAAGGTTGAACTGCTGAAGCGGATCATAAGCGAGCAGCTGCTGAGCAATCCATCCTCACGCATGCTAGTCTTCACGCAGTACAGGGATACAGTAAGCCACCTGCTCAACGAACTCCGCAGGGTTCCAAGAGTTAGAGCTGAAAGGTTCATTGGGCAAGCATCCAGGAATGGAGATAGGGGATTAAGCCAAGAAGAGCAGGCGGAAAGAATAAGGATGCTTGAGGACGGAAGGCTGAACGTTCTGGTCGCAACAAGCATAGCCGAGGAAGGCTTAGACATACCCTCAGTGGACCTCGTGATATTCTACGAGCCCATCCCCAGCGAGATACGCTACATCCAAAGAAGGGGAAGAACGGGGAGGAAAGCCCCTGGGAAAGTCGCAATACTCGCAGCCAACGAAAGCCTAGACATGATATACCTATACGCAAGCAGAAAAAGAACTGAAAAGATGAAGAGAATAGCTGAAACAATAGGCATGAAGCTTCAGCCAATAGTGAGGAAACGCGTAAAACCCCCGCTTAACCCGATGACCCCCGATGAAATAAGAGAGATCGAGAAGGAAGCAGAGAGAATAGAGGCGGAGGAAGCTGCACCATACGAGATAGAAATAGAAGCCGAGATGCTCAAAGACCTCAATAGAAAAGCCGCAAAAGCTGCAAGACTAATATATATGAGGCTCCTTGAAGCCGGCGCTGAAGGAATGGCCCTGAAAGAAATAGCCCAGGAGATGGGGGCTGAAGGCGTAACGCCGCAGATAGTGAAGGCCGCACTAAACATACTAATGAAGAACGAAGCCGCTGCAGAAGTTAAACGAGGAAAATGCACCCCCACATCATCCGTTAAACGCAAGCCCGGCGGATCATACGAGATCATACGAGATCATGCGAGATACTCGTAGAGGAAATCTGCCCAGGCTCAGCGGTGGTAACAGTAAACGACAAATGGAGAGCAAGGCTGGAGCCGCAAGACTACAAGGGGCCGAGAAACCTAATAAAAAAGAACAGCGGATTCATAGCCATAGCAGAACTATGTAAAATGAACGGAACACTACACATAAAAATAAAAGACGTTATGCAGAAGCTCTGAAACCTCAAAACATGAGATAAGCCCACGGACAAAAACATGATGCTCATATAAAGCTGATGTGGCATGCCTTTTCTGATTATAAAATTTAATCAGGTAAGCCAGTTTTGGGCTTCGCTGAGGAGTAAAAAACTAAATCATGGAAGAAAAGGTCATGCCATGCCTCCTTAATATGAGCGAAACATAAAGAGGAAGGGGTTTGCGGGAGATATCACCAGTTTTCAATTTTCTAACTTAAAAGGTGAAATCTAGACGTGCGCCATTAATTAAGGTGATTAATAAAATTCATTTTTTATTTTGTTCTTAAGCATTAATCCCCTTTACGGAGAATATTTAATGTTTGAACTCATCTCTAAACTCCATATCATAAAATCTTTACAGTGCATCCTTTAACTGCGGATTTAAGCACTGCCTCCGCTATTTCTAAGGCTTTTATACCGTCCACTCCCGACGCCGCGGGCTCCTTATTGTTCAATATGCAGTCCGCGAAGTGTTGGAGCTCCAGTTTCAAGGGTTCCTCCCACTCGTATCTGGGGGTTAATGTTTGCCCAGACGTCTCAATGGTCATTTCCTGCGTGATGTAGTCTAAAGTGATTATGGCTTCGCTTCCAGTAACAGTTAACTTTCTAATTTTATATGGGGTTAGCCAATTTGCTTCTATAAATGCTGTCTTGTTATTCGGCAATGCCAGCATTATCTGCGCGTAATCTTCAAATCTCTCATGTTGGAGGCATCCTGCTCTCGCATATACTGCTATCGGATCTTCATTGAATATGAAACGCATAATATCTATATCATGTATCGCCGTGTCTTTAACCACCCCAACATCGCCTAGTCGCTGAGGCCATTTGGAAACTCGCCTAGCCGTTGCTGAGACTGGTGATCCAATAAGCCCTTCCTCCATAGTTTTCTTAACCCTTATAACTCCGGGATTGAACCTCTCTATGAAGCCAACTGCTAATTTACGCTTCTTTGCCTCCGCCATCCTTAAAACTTTTCGCGCTTCCTTAATGGAACTTGCCATCGGCTTCTCAACCAGCACGTGCTTTCCGGTTTTTAGGGCCTTTAGGGACTCCTCGGCGAGTTTAGAAGACCAGACGCAGATTGTCACAGCGTCCAGATCTTCCTCTTTATACATTTTTAGACTTTCATTGTAGGATTTTAAACCATATTTTTCCGAAACAGCATCCGCCCTCTGCTTATCTACATCGCAGACGGCGATAAGATCTACTTCAGGCAGCTCGCTTAGAACTCTAATATGGTTTCTACCCCAGAAGCCTGCTCCAACAACAGCCATCTTTATTTTTCTCATCTTGACCAAACCCCTCTGCCTAAGCCTCGATAAATGAACCCTTCTTTCTCAGCCTTAGCCGGATCAATTATGTGGGCTAAGTCCACCAATGCAGCGGGTTTCTTCATTAAGACGCGTATTTTCCCAAGATTTAAGCGCTTAAGCTTATCATGTCCAACTGCTATCACGATGCAATCTGAGCTCTCTAAGGTTTTAGTGAAGCTGTCCTCAGCGGGTAAACCTAGATCTTTTATCTCCCCGAAGGAGTAGAAGGGGTCGAAGACGCTGACTCTCACACCCTTATCCTGCAATATCTTCACTAGACTTATTACTAGTGAACCCTTAACCTCCTTAACATTAGGCTTGTAGGAAATGCCCATAACTACAATCTTTGATCTCTTAAGTGTTTTCTCCATGGCTTTGAAAGCATCTCTAATAAGCTCAATCGCCCTTTTAACAGACTCATCATTTACTCTTCTAGCTACGATTGGAAGCCGCATTTTAACACCTAAGTTCTCCGCCTCCTCAATCAGGAGATATGGATCTTTAGGTATATGTCCGCTGATAATGCCTGGGCTAAGAAGATGACAGTATGGTTGAGTGTTAGCAGCCTTTTGAACCTCAATATAATCTATACCAGACTTCTCGCAGAACTCCGCGAACTCATTAGCTAATGCTAAATTTATATCGCGATAAATGTTCTCAAACAATTTAACAGTCTCGGCAGTTTTGATGTTGCTGACCTCAACTATTTCACCCTTAATAATGGTTTTCAGCACGGCTTTTGCAGCAGATAAACTCTGTTTATCTATAGCCGCTAAAATCCTGGGGTAATTTATGATGTCATGAATGACCCTTCCAGCTGTGGCGCGTATTGGACTAAACGCTAAGCCAAAATCTTTCCCAGCTCTCAAACCTGAAGCTGCTTCTAAAGTTTCTCTGATAAGCGTCTCTGTTATTCCGGGACCAACTGTACTTTGGAGAATTATTAGCGTCCCTGGCTTAAGGTTTAGCCCTATATCCTTGCACGCGCTTTCAAGGTTGGAGTAGTCGGGTCTTTTTTTATCATTGATGGGAGTATTAACTACAACTGTTATTATGTCGCTTTTCGGAACTGATAATTTTGGATCGCTTGTGGCAGTTAAGCGTCCCTCTCTCAGATTCTTCTTTATAAGCCTCTCTAAATTATGCTCAAGGAAGGGACTAATTCCCCTGTTAATTTGATCCACAATCTGCGGATTAAGATCCAGGCATATAACTTTGAAGCCTGCATCTGCAAATAGGCATGCTGTTGGAAGCCCCATTCTTCCACATCCGACAACGGTAATAGTATATTCCTCGCGCCCCTCAAAAGACTCCAGATCTTTCTCCTTAAGAGATAAAGCCCTAGACATGATACCACCATTGGTCTCATCTATGAATCCCTATTCCAAGTTAAAAATATAAGCATGATGTAAAACAAAAATTTGCCAATATAAATTTATGTCTAAATATACTCTTCTAAATATACTCTACTTCTAAAACTTCCTTTCTATAAATTATAAAATTCCTGCTTAAATTCTTAAAAATCAAACCGATAAAGATTTAACTAGAGAATAAACTTTATAAAATCTTAGATGGCGGGGGTTGCCAAGCCAGGCCAAAGGCGCAGCCCTGAGGAGAAAAACGCCTCTCAGAGCGGCTGTCCCATAGGGGTTCGTGGGTTCAAATCCCACCCCCCGCACTAAATACTACAAACAGCGTTTAAATTCTCGGTTTTTCCCGGTTTTTCCTCACCTTCCACAGTATTATACCAAACATCTTCTTCTACGTTTATGGCGTCTAATTCAGGTTTAAGTTCAGTCTCAAACATCAGTTACAACAAGCTTATCGGTTGATAAGGGATGCTTAGAATGATCGGGCTGAAAGACATCAGAATTGCTCAAGATGCATTTGCGTAACTCATAAATGCTGGTTATTTCTGAACTCATCTAAAAACTATTTAAGTCTTTCTTGACTATGTTTTTGGTATGGGGTTTCTTGAGCTTTCTGACGGTGAGTGGGAGTTCATTAGTCCTTTGCTGCCTCCTAAGGTAGGGTTGGTAGACTCTGGGGCTGATGATAGGAGGATAATAAACGGCATTCTGTACGTGCTTGTTACTGGATGCTGATGGATGGATATGCCTATTCGCTATGGCTCATATAAGACTGCTTGGAGGAGGCTTAGGCGCTGGCAGGGGAGGGCGTATGGGATAGGATATTCAGGGCTTTATCATCCATGAGGGAGCATGGTAGGGTATGCGTTGATAGCTCAACTGTGGAGGCTAAAAAGGGGGAGAAATGATAGGCTATGATGGCTTCAAGCATAGGAGGGGCTCAAAGATACATGTATGTGTAGATGAGTATTCTATGCCTCTAAGCGTAGCTTTAGGATCTGGAAATGAGCATGATTCGAAGCGGTTCGATGAGCTATTGGAGGGCTTAGAGAAGCCTCCAAAGGAGCTTTACGCTGACTCAGCATATGACACTGAAGCAATAAGATATAGGCTATCATCCATGAATGTGGAGGCAAACATACCCGTGAACCCTAGGAACGGTAGGAAGCCCATACAATATAGCATCGAGATCTATAAGAGGATGAGGTCAGCCGTCGAAAGATTCTACGGATGGCTCAAAAGCTTCAGAAGAATAATCGTAAGGTATGAGAGGCTGGCAGCAACATACAAAGCCCTAATAACAATAGCATGCATAACAATACACTTAAGATATGGAATTTAGAGATGAGTTCAAATGAGCAGAAAATAGCCTATGAATATGGTGTAGAAATAAAGACTCCAAACCTTTATCCAGATGCAAAAGAAAGAAGATGCCCATACGTGGATAAAAACACGGCCTTTATTAGATCAGACGGAACGGTTGCACCGTGCCTAGAGTTCGCATATTCACATCCAGTCTATGTCAATATGCACGCTAAAAATGTGCATGCTGTAACCTTTGGTGACTTAAAAGAGGAAAACGTGGAGAAAATATGGGGAGAAAAGGCATATGTGAGTTTTAGGGAAACTAGGCGAAAAATGAGTGAAAACATACCCTGGTGCGGAGATTGTCTTTATTCATCTTTAGGATGCTACTTCACAAAAACAAATAGTTCAGATTGCTATGCAAATGAGCCTGGATGCAACGAATGTTTCTACAGCGTGGATTTAGTTCAATGCAATATATAGTAATTTTTGTTTCATCAAATTAAAGGTTCGTTGCGTGTGCCGAAGGAAATTTTAGTCTTTCAATGCAACTTCCTCAACTGTTCTGTTGAGCGTTACCTCAGATATATCCCGACTATATTTTATTATTCTGCAAGTGTTGTCTATTGCAAGTCTAAGTATAGTGGCTATATTTGGGTCGGTCTTCTTTGTCGATATTAAGGCTATGAGGTTACCCTCAGCGGCAGCGTCATCTTTAGATTTAGCTATCACTTTATCCGCAAGCGCATAGTCCCTTTTAAGCATGGCTTTCAACGAGTCTTCAAGCAGCCGATGCGCTGAAACATTAAACTGCAGTATCTGCGAGTAATCTTCCTCATCTAATGGTTCCTTTATGAAGAGGATCTGCTCATCAATCATCCTTTTAAGGGCAGCGATGCCATCTATCAGGTTAAGGGCGTTTTCAGCGATGTTTTTCAAAACGTTTACAACTATTCTGTAACCTAAAAATTCCTTTGGGGATTTAAATCCTAAATCTTTATAGAGATTATGCTCTAAACCAAATTTTAATTGCCTGATCACATAGAGGTTAAGCCTATTCACGTCACTGCATATACTGACAACTTCCCCCACAAGGTTTTGATTAAAGTCTTTTATAGCTAAAACCGAGCTTTTGTCAGCTAAAAGCGCAAGCGCAAACATTCTTCTAATGGCTTTCTCTACTGGAAACTCAAGGTGATTTATTAATATTTGGATGGTTAATTCATGCTGATTTTCATCGATTATCTCAGACCCTAAAAGCGTATTCCTAATAAGGCTTCTGATGGGCAACTTAAATTGCGTAGAGTTCTCGATGTCGCTGCTGAAGCGCACATGAATAAGGCTTGCGCCCACAACGTAAAGCGCCGTTATCTTCCGGCATAGAGCCTCAGCATCATCTTTTGAGCCAACATTAATCCAGTACTCATTTAATTTTAATCTTTCTTCCAATTTTTTCTCCATGATTTTTCTCGGAATCAGGAGGAGCGAAAGGTCATCGTTAATTATGAAGTCTATTTCGCTTCCCTTCTCTATCGAGATCTCATCCACCCATTCCTTCGGTAAAGAAATAATGTAGGCTCCTCTGCCGGTGCATTGAACTCTTCTGTAGCCTAAATCTCTCACCATTTGAAATCCCTGCTTAAAATAAAAATATTGAAAGATATATTTTTCCATTTTTCATTTTTTTCAATATAAATCATTATGATTAACCTTATACGCCTCCATAAATAATTCACGGAAAAAATAATGGGTGCAACAATATGACTGAAAGGGTTCAGAAAAACTCCTCATATCTTAATGCTAAATCCACAACTGGAACAATTACCCGTGTGAGAGATACAAGCCCAACAAGCGGCATGTGCCCAATATGCATAAGAGACTGCCCCTTCTTATGTGAAATAGCACTCTCAGCATTTAGGGGGAGAGAAGCCTTATATCCGGAGCCGCATCATTTCGGGTTAAGCACCGCAGGTGCTCTAAAAGACTTCGGTTTAGACTGGTCGCACTTTAATATTCTAGCATCACTTATAGGCGCGGAAGGCATAGAGCCTAATCCGGACTTAGCACTATTTCCAAATGTTGATATAAGCAGCGAAGTTGCCGGCATACCCCTAAAACTTCCAATAGTGACTGGAGCATTCGGCTCAACAGAGGTTGCTAGAGCGTTCTGGAACGGTTTAGCTGTAGGTGCAGCCCTATCTGGCGTTTTGATTACCGTGGGTGAGAACGTCTGCGGCGTTGATCCAGAAGCAGTCTTCACAAATGGCAAAGTGACTTATTCAAAGGAATTAGAGCGCAGGGTCAAATCCTTCAGAGAGTTTTGGGATGGAAAATACGGCGACATAGCCATACAAACAAACGTTGAAGACCAAAGACTTGGAGTTGACGTTTATGCAATATCAAAACTTGAGGTTAATATAATAGAGCGAAAATGGGGTCAAGGTGCTAAAGCAATAGGCGGCGAAATAAGGGTTACTGACATAAATAGGGCGATTGCATTAAAGAAACGCGGTTATATAGTGATCCCGGATCCGGAAGATCCCTCAGTTCAGGAGGCGTTTAAAGAGGGCGTCTTCAAATCTTTTGAGAGGCACAGTCGGGTCGGAATGCCTAATGAAAAGGATTTTGTAGAGGACATTGAATGGTTAAGGATGCAAGGCGCAAAACACGTAATGCTTAAAACAGGCGCCTATAGACCATCCGCAGTAGCATTTGCAATGAAACTTGCATCAGAGGCAAAAATAGACTCTGTAACGTTCGACGGGGCTGGCGGCGGAACCGGAATGAGCCCGGTGCCAATGATGGATGAAATGGGGACGCCGACAGTCTACTTAGAAGCTCAGGTTCTAAAATGCGCCGAGATCTTAAGAAAGAAAGGTAGACACGTCCCCGATATAATCATGGCCGGGGGCTTCATAAATGAAACCCAAATATTTAAAGCCATCGCCATGAGCAACTTCGGTGATGGACCATACGTTAAGGCTATTTTAATGGGCCGTTCGCCGATAACCGCGGCCATGAAAGCCTCATACTTCGTTGAACTTGCCAAAAAAGACAAACTGCCAAAATCCTTCGCGGATCTATATGGTTCTGAACCGGAAAAGTTTTTTGCCGCAATGCCTGAGCTTAAAGAAGCGTATGGTGAAAAATTCTCAAAAATTCCTTGGGAGGCTGTTGCAGTTTACACTTATTTAACACAGAGGGTGGGCGTTGGTTTGAAGCAGCTTATGGCTGGGGCCCGCAAATGGAAACTTAATTTAATAAATCGTGGAGACCTAGCGGCTCTAACCGAAAGAGCTTCAAAAGTTACTGGTATACCTCTTATGGAAGAGGCTGATGCTGATGCTATGGAGCGCATACTGGATTAGAACTATCTCTTTTTCTTACTTTACCCACAGATCTCAAGTAACATACGCGGCACGTCAGATTTTAGCTCTCAAAACAGGAGATAAAAGACGGTGAAAAACATTATTATAATGACAAACTTTTAAAGGAAATGATAGATTAAAGAGTGAGTGGTTTACTTGAGGTTTCATGGCTTATTATCTAGGGAAAAATCGGTTTTAGTTATCATTGATGTGCAGGAGAAACTTTTTCCCCTAATTCATGATAAGGAAAGGGTTCTTAAAAACTTGAGGAAACTGATTCAGTTTGCTAAAATAGTGGGTATGCCAATTATTTTAACTGAGCAGTACCCTAAAGGGTTAGGGAGGACAATTTCGGAAATAAAAGAGATCCTTCAGGATGCTCAGCCAATTGAAAAGGTTGATTTCAGCTGCTTTGGCTCCGAGAAATTTAGAGACGTCTTAAAAAATCTGGGCGTAGAGAACCTTATAATCGCCGGGATAGAAACTCACATCTGTATTGCTCAAACATCAATTGAAGGCGTAGGTAATGGTTATAGGGTTAGCGTGGTCATAGACGCAACATCCTCAAGAAGCATTGAAGATAAGAATATATCTCTTGAAAGGATGAAGCAAAATAACGTTATAGTGGTATCGACAGAGATGCTCATATACGAGCTTTTAAGGAGAGCTGGAACTCGGGAATTTGATGAAACTTTGAAACTAATAAAGGCTTAAAAGTATTTTCCACGAACAACTCTTTTCAGAATTCATAAGCTCCCTTAGATTTTCTTAGTTAAAAACCGAAAAATAAAATAAATAGATATAAACATGTTTGATGTTTATTCCTTAACATGTTTGAATGGAGATTTAGGGCGAATGGCTAGGGGATTATGGAAAGCTGCTGCATATGTTGTTTCCGCGTTTCTACTTTTTTTAGGAGTGGTTTTCATTATTTCAGTTAATCTCGGGATAATCTACTTCTTTGAGGGACTTGTTTTTATATCAATCGCGGTGCTGTTGCTTATATTAAGCCAGGAGAAAAAGCCTGTTGAAATTAAACAGACGATATCCGTTGGCGGCCCGGTTAAAGTTAAAGAGGTACACTGCCCAATTTGCGGCGCCATTATAGATGTAACAAAAGTTAAGGTGGTTGCTGGAAAACCAGTTGTAATATGCAGTTACTGCGGGAATAGCTTTGAGTTAACAGAGGAGCCTTTATGGTGACAACTATGGATGAGGCTTAAAAATGCGTAGTTCGATTTCAATCATTATTTTGCTTCTGCTTCTTTCTGCATTCGTCATTTTTGTTGAGGGAGCTCCCGTCACATATAGGGTTGACAAGGAGTGGATGCAAATATGGGTGAATAAGGATGGTTCAATTGACATATTATACAATATAACCTTAACCTATACATCTGGCTCTCCTGAGGGAGTAATCACTGTAGGCATGCCGAAAAAAGATTTTCAGATCGAATACGTTAAGGATATCGAAGGCAATAACCTTGAATACCAATCCATATCAAACGGAGATTTCTACGGCGTTGAAATTAAACTTAGGAAGCCGGTGAATCTCAATCGGCGGAACATAATAATTGTTTACGTTGTTGTTCCAGAAATGATTTATAAAGATGAAAATAATCCGGGAAATGTTGGGCTGAAAATTTATCCCTCAACATTTGATGACGCTGAGGATCCAATAAACAATATTCGAGTTGCAATAGTTCTTCCAGAGGAAGTTAAGGAGGATGAAATAAAATATTTAGCGGGCTCCGCCCCAAAAAGCATTTTTAGAAACGATGAAGGATCACTCGTCGTCTATTGGGAATCCGACAACTGGCCAGCCTACAGAGAGTTCTGGATTGGAGTTTCATTTCCGGAAAAATACGTTAACATAGGTCCAGACATATGGTATTACATTACAGTTGGCGGTGCAATAGCAGTCTTTTCAGTCATCGTGATGATTATGGCTGTGGTTCTCGTTAGAAGAAAGGCTGAATATGAAAAGCCTAAGATAGCAATTGAGGCTCTTGGTCCAGCGCGCGGGCTCACCGCTGTTGAAGCGGCGGTTGTCTTAGATTTGAAACCTATAAGGGTTTTAATCATGATTATTTTTGGGCTTCTCCTCAAAAGGGCCATAATGGTTATGTCAACTGAACCTGTCATTAAACTTAAAAGATTAGATTGGGAAAATGCAGAGCCGCCCAGCCTAAGATATTATGAGATTGATTTTCTAGATGCCTTAAGACCTGATGGAAGTTTGAACGAAGTTTTGCTTGCGAAAACCTATCTGAACCTTAGAGATGCTGTAAACATTAAGCTCCGAGGTTTCTCAAGGGTTGACACCGTAAACTACTATAAATCTATTGTTCATAGGGCTTGGCAGCAGGTTACACAGGCTGGCATACCGGAGCTTAAATGTGGCGCTCTTGAAGAGAACATGGAGTGGCTTTTAGCCGACGAGCATTTTGAAGAGAAGATGAAAGTGGCGTTTCCGCCGGATATCATAATTTATCCTAGACCGGACTGGTGGTGGTACTGGCACGGACCGCGGCTTCCAACCCAAACTGGCGGAGGTGAAGTGAAGCCGTTGCCCATACCCGGGCAAGAGTTTGCGAATAGCATAGTTTTGGCCCTTGAGAAAACCGCGAATAACATTGTTAAGAACACGCAGGAATTTGCAAATCGCCTAGTTCCAGCTCAAAGAACCTCAGTAAGCCCGAAACCGCTTAGATATCCAAGCTGCGTTTGCGCTTGTGCTAACTGCGCATGTGCATGCGCATGTGTAAGCTGCGCCTGTGCCTGTGCTCATGGAGGTGCTAGATGAATGGTTAAAATCAATTTCAGAAGTTTTAATCCCTTCAAGAGGAGAGAGAGGGCTCCACTATATCATTTAAGGATTCATGATGATGAACACAGGGGTTTACGTCTCCACTTAAGGTTGGAGAAGGATGGAAGCAGCGTATTAATTATTAATGCCTCAAGGATTCTATTTCTGAATCGAGTTGCAACTGAGTATATTGAATCCTTCATGAAAGGTGAAAGCGAGGATGAAACCGTGAGGAAGATGGTTAAGCGCTATAAAGTTGACGCTGAAACTGTCCGAAGGGATTATCAGAATGTTTTATTTGTGATAAACACTTTTGTGAACACTCCAGATGTCTGCCCGGTTTCTTACCTAGGCGTTGAAAAGATGGAGCCCTTTCAAAAGGAGCTGAGCGCACCTTACCGCATGGATTTAGCCATAACATACCGGTGTAATAATAAATGCTTACACTGTTATGCTGGCGGACCGAGGGAAACCATGGAGCTAACAACTCAAGAATGGTTCAGGGTGATGGATAAAATCTTTGAGCTTGGGATCCCGCACGTAGTTTTCACCGGAGGAGAGCCGACGTTAAGAGATGATCTGCCGGAGCTGATTGCTTACGCTGAGAGGGTCGGTCTTATCTGCGGCTTAGTTACGAATGGACGTAGGCTTAAGGATGAAGCCTACTTTAAATCGCTTGTTGATGCTGGTTTGGATCACGTCCAAATAACGCTTGAATCCCATGATCCTAAAATACACGATATGATCACCGGCATTACCGGCAGCTGGGATGAAACTGTTCAAGGTTTAAAGAATGCCATTGAATCGCCCATCTACACTTTAACGAACACAACTCTAACTAAACATAATGCCAACGATATGCTGAAAACCATAGATTTCATTCATGATTTGGGGCTAAAACAGTTTGCATGCAACAGCCTAATATACTCTGGAAAAGCTGCTGAAACGGAGGTTATTAAGAAAATTGCTATTGAAGAAAATATGCTTGAACCAATATTAAGTAAAATAAAAGAGCATGCTCAAGATCTAGGGATGGAGTTTATATGGTATACGCCCACAGAATATTGTATTCTAAACCCCTTGAAGTTAGAGTTGGGAATAAAGACTTGCAGCGCATGTCGCATAAGCATGTGCGTAGAACCGGATGGAACAGTTATCCCATGCCAAAGCTATTTTACGCCTCTCGGAAACATACTTAAAGACGATTGGGTGAAAATATGGCGGCACCCATTATGTCTCGAGATTAGGTCGAGAAAATATGTTCCGGAAAAATGCTATGAATGCCCAGATCTAAACATCTGCGGAGGCGGATGCCCGCTGAAAATTAAGTATGAAACCTTGGTCTGCAGCAACACGCCGTAAATGGTTTTTAAGACAACGCCTAGCGAACAATCGTATTCACCAATTAAGTTCCGAAAGATGTTAACGCGGCCTTTAACATTCTATAGGCTTCATCAGGCGAACTTACAGTTAAAGATATTTTTTCGAACGGACATATGTCATCGCCGAGTCTATTCAATATTTTTGGAACAAGATTATCATATTCAGCCTTTACGCCGGCCTCCTCTAAAACAGCTAGACCCCATTTGCTCATTGTAATAGCGTAAACCTCACTAACATGCGAATAAACTAAAAGTAGCGCCGCTGCTCTACCAACAATTTTATCTGCGACGGAAGATGAGTGAAGCAACCCATTTATGCTTTCAATAGCTTGGATTAATCCGGCTACGCCTGAAAGACGCGACTCAAATATGACTTTTCCATTCCTAACTGCAGCAAGGGATAAGTTTCTATTTTTCAGAAAATCTTTAGCTATATCTAGATCCCTCATTTTCCCGCATCCCAAAAATGTTATCTGACGCATACTTAGTAATATATTAAGTTTTAGCAATAGCTTTATTTTTAATTTAATTGGCTATAAACATTCTTTTGTGATATTAATGAGTAGCCGTCTTGAAAAATTAAGGAAAATTTTAGCATCAGAAAATGTTGACGCCATCTTAATATCCGATGAGAAAAATATTTTCTACTTCACCGAGTTTTTAGGCGGCTTTAGACTTTTAGCTTCCACAGATGGAGAGTGCATACTCTTCGTTCACTCCGTCAATTATGAAGCTGCCAGGAAGCAAGCTAAAAATGTGAAGGTTGAACCGATAAGGATCGGTGAAAAAGCAGATGCTAAAATTTTCGAGGAGGTGAACAGAAGCGGCATTAAGTCGCTGGGGCTTGATAGGATAGGCGCCGCGGAATACTTAAGGATTAAGGAGGGACTGAAAGATGTTAGGATTGAATTCCTAGATAATGCCATCTGGTCACTACGCAAGGTTAAGGATGAAAATGAGATTGCATTTATGAGAAAAGCAGCGGAGCTAACTAGTAAGGGTATGGAGAAGGCGATTGAAATAGCTAGAGCTGGACGAAGGGAGTATGAGGTTGCGGCCGAAATTGAGTTTGAAATGCATAAATTAGGCTCAAACGGCATCGCGTTTGATACTATAATATGCAGCGGGCCAGATTCAGCGTTCCCACATGGCGGATGGGGCGAACGTGAAATCAGGAGCGGGGATCTACTCGTTATCGATATAGGCGCCAAATATCGCGGCTATTGCTCCGATCTAACGAGAACCATAATTATTGGCACGCCCTCAGAGAAGCAGATCCATATTTATAGGACGGTTGCTGAGGCGCAGAAAGCTGCCATAAGCCGAATGAAATCTGGCGAAAAAGCCAGCGAGATCGATGCTGCTGCCAGAAGACATATAGTTGAAAGGGGCTACGGCGGATACTTTGTTCACAGTCTAGGACATGGCGTTGGGCTAGATATTCATGAGCCCCCAAGCCTAGGCCCATTTAGTGAGGATATTTTATCTTCTTGTAATGTTGTAACTGTTGAGCCTGGGATATATATCCCCGGCTTCGGTGGGGTGCGTATAGAGGACACGATTCTCATCCGTGAGGAAGACGCTGTAAAGTTGACTGACGCGCCAATATTACAACTTTGAAAAGTTGGACCGCATTTATTCTATCCCAAGGTTTTTCTGACAATAATTCCGTTGGGACTTTTCTCTTCGAATATTATACATTGGAACTTGTAGATTTTTGTTCCCTTCATAACCCAGCAGTCAGGCGGCAAGCCAGCTTTCATGCAACATTGGCATAGAAACTCTTCTTCATCCCAGCCCCATTCCACAGGCACCTGTGGAAGCAGAAGACCTTTATAGAAGCCCCTCTCAACTATAAGTCCATCCTCCCCAATTTTTATCTTCGACGGGTATTCGCTGGGGGATTTAACATCAATAAGTTTTGGCTCTGTTAAAACGCTAACTTCGAAGACCACTTGATTAAGCTCACGCGCTGATATTGGTGGGAAACGCGGGTCTCTAGTCGCTGATTCTATAGCTGCCTCAATAACCGCTTTAATAAGGGGATAAACTGGGTACGGGAAGCCTATGCAGCCCCTCAAGCTTTTCTCGCCGTCTACCACCTTATTTATTGTAACAAAAACCCCTTTTTTCTCTAAAAGGTTTGGTGAAATGTTTTCTGGAGGGCTTATTATTCTTCCATCTTTAAGATTTTCCTCAACAGCTTTTCTGGCAATCTTAACAAGTAAAGCTCCTTCCTCAATTGATAGGTCGAATTCCATAGCTTATCATCAAACATTAATGTGCAAAGCAATTAAAAAAGATTATACCGAGCTCTTGTCGTAGGCTTAAAGACTTTTCTGTTTGCTGCATACCAATTTTTTCACAGATGTTCTCATGCCTACATAAGCAGATTGCACCATACCCACAAAAAGCCCGGTCTCCACAACCCCCGGGATCATCTTCAACTCCTCATTCAGCTTTTTCGGATTCTCGACGATTCCGAAGCCCGCATCAAGTATGAAGTTTCCATTATCAGTTATGTAGGGCCAACCCGCCTTAATCTCCCTTAAACATGGGTCTCCACCTATCTCCCTAATTTTCGCAGTGACAAATGGTTCAGCAAAAGGTAAAATTTCAATTGGCAGAGGCTGGCCTCCACCAAGTTGATCAACCAGTTTTCTTTCATCCGCGATTATAATTAGTTTCCTTGAGGATGCTGCGAGAATCTTCTCCCGCGTTAGGGCGCCGCCCATGCCCTTTATTAAGTTTAAATTTGGATCGATTTGATCAGCTCCATCAATTGTTAGGTCTACTGTTGGGTGCTCATGAAGCGTTGTTGTTGGAATACCGTATCTTACGGCTAGGAGAAGCGACTGATATGATGATGGAATGCCTAGAACTTTCAGTCCGGCTTCTCTTATTCTCCGACCTATTTCCTCTATAGCGTACTTAACAGTTGAACCTGAGCCAAGACCAATGACAAAGCCGTCTCTAACTTCGCTATTTACAGCCTCAACTGCAGCCCTTCTCTTCGCGTTCTCAACCCAATCCATATCCCTACTCCTCAATCTCTATTTGACTAAGTCTGCTAAGAACTTTTTCAACCTCGGCCATTATTTGTTCAATTCTCCTATCAGCCTCGCCCTCTTCTCTTTCCTCTTTTTCCGGACTCGGTTGCTCGGTAGCAGACTTAGGTTTAGCGCTTTCTTTCCTCCTTTTAGGAGCAGGGGTCTTTTCAAGCTGCTCTTCCTCTTTTTCCCTTACTGCCTCTTTAGGCTT
Source organism: uncultured archaeon (assembly GCA_938091805.1). Lineage (GTDB taxonomy): Archaea > Thermoproteota > Bathyarchaeia > Bathyarchaeales > DTEX01 > DTEX01. The sequence continues at coordinate 27,719 of CALKGV010000032.1, forward strand.
AGTAGCTAATTCCGCCGGTGAAGGTGCCAGTCCAGTTATTGCTCTTAATTCTTCAATCCTCCTATTTAAGGTCTCAAATCTCTCTGAGAACATTTTTATGAACTCTTCCTGCATTCTTTCTAACTCATTTAGAGCTATAATTGATTCGCCTCTTGCAATCTCTTGCTTCACTCGTTCCAAATCCTCCCTGTACTTCAGTATTAGACCATCCCTCTCCTCAATGGTTATTTTCCCCTCAGCCTGAGCCTCATATAGCCTCCTAATAGCGTAGCTTAAGATTTCCCGCTCAAGCTCAAGCACTCTAAGTTTATCCTTAGTTCCTTTAATAACTTCCTCTGAAACCGTTTTGCCAGTAGGCCATGTCCATTTTTCCGGCGGGCTGTCGCTTACAGGGCGCTTCTCAACTCTTAATGCGATTTTTCTCTTCTCATGTTCCATCAGCCACAACATCGTTAAGGCCACTAGGGTGACGCCGAAGATCACGGTTAAGTAAAACCATAAGTCCAAACCGCCAGCCTCTCAATGCGCAACTTACTTATATTACATTTCTGATAAATTGCAAAATATAACTTTCTGTTTCGAGCAATTTTATTTATATTTGAAGGTATGCATTACATTAATTAAATCCATACTGCCACGCCAAGTGGAAGGTTAAGGAGAAAAATCATGTGTTCCCATAAGCTTTCGTTAAGAAGATACGGGTTGATACCCGCCACCTTAACTCCAATGGATAAGGATTACAGGGTGGACTATGATCAACTTGCAGATTATATTCGTTGGCTCACTAAATTTGACATAGGCGGGTTAGCGGTTAATGTTGATACTGGTGAGGGACCGCATTTATATCCGGAGGAACGCGCGGGTATACTGAGGGCATTATCTCCAATAGTTAAGGGGAAAGTCCCAATAATAGCTGGTTTGCATGCTAGGAACACTGAGGAAGCTGTGAAGTTGGGTTTGGAAGCTAAGGAGGCTGGCGCTGATGGATTGCTGGTCTTTCCACATCCGGCTTTTTCCGGCGAATCAGCTGTTGACGTAATATACAACTATCACTTGGAAATATCTGAAAAGGTTGATATGCCCCTAATACTTTTTCAGTTACAGCCAACGCTGGGCGGCGTCGAGTTCAGCCCTGAAACGCTGTTAAAACTTGCGGAAATCAAGAATGTCATAGCAATTAAGGAAGCCTCGTTCGATGCAAGGAAGTTTGTTAATGTTATCCGCATATTAAGCAATGCTCCCAAAAGAATCACGGTGTTAACGGGAAATGACAACATTATTTATGAATCCCTGATTTTAGGCGCTGAAGGCGGGCTTCTGGGGTTTGGAACTATAGCAACTGATAAGCAGGTTGAAATATTTAGACTTGTTGCTCAGCATAGATTTAAGGAAGCTAGGGAAATCTGGGACGAGATACTGCCGCTGGAAGAAGCGATTTTCTCCCCTCCGGTCAGAAACTATAGGGCGCGTTTAAAAGAATCACTTGTTATGATGGGGATCATCAAGACCCCCTATGTTAGACCGCCGCTGCAGCCCATATCTGTGGAGGAAAGAAAGACTCTGAGAAAAATATTGAAGAGCCTTAATATGTTGTAAAGGGGGTTACTTGAATGACGGTAGATATGTCAGTTAACATATCTGGCTTAACGTTTAAAAACCCAATAATTGTGGCTTCGGGGTCGAGAACCGCATCTGCAAAGCACATCTTGAAATGCTTTGAAAATGGTGCTGCGGGAGCCGTCACGAAAACAATAACCTATGATGTTATGCAACGGGTTCAGCCTAAACCCAGAATGCATGTTGTTAATCCTGAGGATGCTTTAAGGGGAAGGTTCTACTCGCTTTACTCAATAGAGCTTATGTCTGAATATAGCCCGGAACAATGGGTTAAGGAGATAGGGAAGATCAAAGCAGCGGTTAAGAGAAATGGGGGCATTTTGATTGCGAGCATCGCTGGCAGAAATTTCGAAGAGTGGGAGAAGCTAGCCAACCTGGTTGAGGATGCAGGAGCGGACATGATAGAAATTAATTTATCGTGCCCGCACATTGAGGAGGGCGCTCTTATGGGAAGAGCCGCATCCTCAAGCCTAAATGTTGTTTCCCAAATAGTGAGGATCGTAAAGAACACCATCTCTCTTCCAGTAATAGGCAAGTTAACACCGCATGGCGCTAACCCTGTCAATCTGGCGAAGGCGATGTTTTCTTCCGGAGCGGATGCTGTTGTTTCAACCGCAAGATTTCAGGGATTAATTATAGACGCCGGATCAATGAAGCCGATTCTGTGGGGTAGTTACGGAGGTTATGGCGGACCTTGGCAGCTGCCAATAAGTTTGAGTTGGACTGCGCATATAGCGAGGGAAAACGTGGGAAAGCCAATAATAGGTTCCGGTGGAATTTCTGGATGGGAAGATATTGTAAGGTTTCTGTTGGTTGGCGCGTCTGCAGTTCAAATATGCACGGCAATCATAATTGGGGGATATAGTATTATACCGAAAATGCTAAAGGGGTTTGCGGAATGGATGGAGGCTAAGAGCTTCCAACGAATTAATGAGTTTATTGGCTTATCTCTAAGGGATATTATGCCATTAGACAATTTAGAAAGAAGAAGAATCTACATCGTGTCAGTTGACGTAGATAAGTGCTCAGGCTGCGGAGTATGTGAGCTCGTATGTCCATATGAAGCCATAAGCATTGATGAGCGGAATAAGGCGGTAATCGGGCTAGAATGTGACAACTGTGGGTTATGCGCATCTATATGTCCGTTCAGAGCATTATCCTTAAAGGTGATGGTAAGTTAGAGCGCTATTTGGAAGCGAACAATTTTTAAGTTTTCCGGGAGAATTGGGAATAATAAGTGGCGGACGAAATGCTTATTGTGACTGAGAAACCTTCGGTTGCTAGGGCCATTGAAAAGATCATAAAACCTAAAGCCGAGATTGTTGCCTTAAGCGGGCATATGCTTAACCTTGATTTTCCAGAGAAATATTCAAACTGGTGGAACACGAATCCAAAAGATCTTTTTCACGTTGAAACTAAATGGGTCATCGCTGACAGGAGGGCTTACGAAACTCTCACTAGTGCTCTTAAGGGCGCTGGAGACCCTATAGTTTTGGCGACTGATAATGACCATGAGGGTGAACTCATAGCCTACGAGGCTCTTTTAACTGCGCAGGATATTCTGGGTAAGCCGCGTTACATGCGCATGCGTTTTAACACGGTTTCCGAAAGTGAACTTAAGGATGCTTGGAGCAGATTTGAGCCTGATCTAAATTGGGGGTGGGTTAGGAAAGCGCTTTTCCGCCAAAAATTCGATTTGATTGTGGGCGCAGCGTACACTAGGCTATTGACGATCTCCGCTAGAAGGGCTGGGCAAAACGTTAAGTTAATTTCCTACGGAAGCTGTCAGACCCCAACATTATGGTTTGTCTATGAGAGAGATCTTTCAATCAGAAACTTCAAGCCTGAAACCTATTATGTTGTTTGGGCTATTCTCGACAATAGAGGCGTTAAAGTTAAAGTTTCAACTGAGAGTATAAGGGATAAGGCTAAGGCAAAAGCCATCTATGAGGATGCTGGGAAAGCCAAAGATGCCGTTGTGAAAGAGTATGCTCTAAATGTTGAGGGCGAACAGAAGCCTCTGCCAACCGATACTGATACTATGCTGCAGGAGTTAACGAGAATTTTAGGGCTTAGCAGCAATAAAATTATGAGCGCTGCTGAGGATCTTTACGCCAATGGTTACATAAGCTACCCTAGGACTGAAACCAACATGTGGGTTAGGGTTAACCATAAAGAGGTTCTGGATGTACTCTCGAGAACCCCGCTTTCACGGTTTATCCATTATGAGGATTTCAGCCCCGTAAACGGTAAGAAGAATGACGGCGCCCACCCACCTATACATCCAATTAAGCCATATCTTGGAAAAGATTTTTCCGGGAGGATTTGGGAATATATTGCACGCCGATACTTAGCGAACACGGTTGGCAGAAACGCCGTCTTCGAACGTTGGAAGCTGAGCGTTGATGTAAATGGTATCAAAATGGATGCCGTGGGCAAGTATATTGTTGAGGAAGGATTTTATGAGGTTTTCCCATATTTTAGGCCTAAGGATCTCCAGTGGATTCCTGAGCTTAAAAATGGCCAAATCCTTCCCATTCTGGAGGTCGGTTTAAGTGAGCGTAAAACTAAGCCGCCGTCGCATTTGACGGAGTCTGAGCTCCTTAGGCTCATGGAGAGGCATGGGATAGGCACCGATGCAACTAGGCATATTTTTCCAACGCTTATAGTTAATAGGGGCTACGCTGTTAAGAAGCGTAAAAGCTTCCTTCTAACAAACCAAGGAGAGGCTCTTATAAAGATGCTGAGAGGCGTTGATGGGAGGCTTGTCACGCCTGAAACCAGGCGATATGTTGAGCAGATGATGAGTGAGGTTGAATCTGGACGCCTAAATTTGGAGGAGGCGCTTAGTCAATCTATAAAAATATATGAGCAACTCTATGACGAATTGAGCAAGCGGCTTAGTGGACGCTGAGGCGCTGGGTAACATGGGCTGAATCACGATTTATGCCACGCGACTCGGAAAGCAAACCTTTTTCCTCTGATCCTAAATCGGATCTTAAATAATGAAGTTAATCTGTTTAAAAATTATGGTGGTTACGTTGCGTCTTATTTACAGCCAATAATTTTTTAAAGAGGAATATAGGTTGCGATAAACCTTACTATAGGTTCTTTCGTAAATTTTAACTCTCTCTCCATTAGGTTCATTGATGCTTATGGTTTTAACAGCCTCAGCACATGCTTTTTCCAAGCTAGAGTATATTCCGACACCCACACCGGCCAAAAGGGCCGCGCCGAAAGCTGAATCCTCTTCAACTCCCGTCTTAATGATTGTGGAGCTAAAGATGTCTGCTTGTATTTGTCTCCAAAGGTTGCTTCTGGAGCCGCCGCCACGGGCGATTATCTTCCCAATTTTGACGCCTAGCTCCCTGAAGATTTCTAAGCAGTCCCTTAGGGCATAGGCTACGCCTTCCATGATCGCCCTAATAAAATGTTGCCTGCTATGCTGGAGCGTTAAGCCGAAGAATCCTCCCCTGGCTTTAGGGTCCATATGAGGGGAACGTTCACCTAAAAGGTATGGGAGGAATATTAGCCCGTTACATCCCGGTTCAGCTTTTTCAGCTTCCTTTGAGAGCAAATCGTAAGGGTCGATGTTGCTGGATGAGCCGACAACCTTCTCCATATGGGCAAAGTTATCTCTAAACCATCTTAGTGATAATCCGGCTGAGAGTATTGCTCCTTGCAGACACCATTTGTTCGGGACAGCGTGGCAGAATGTGTGAACTCTATTCTTAGAATCTACTATTAACTCATCCAACGTCGTGAAGATCTGCCCGCCAGTTCCTATATTAGATGAAGCGATTCCGGCTTTAATTACCCCGGAACCTACTGCTCCAGCTTGAGAATCCCCTGCACCTGCAACAACCGGTGTTCCCGCATGTAAGCCTGTTTCTTCAGATGCCTTTTTTGATATGCTTCCAACAACGCTTGTCGATTCAAAGGCTTCTGGAAAGGCTTCTCTTGGGAGATTGAGGGCGGAAATTATCTCATCTGACCACATTCTTCTCCTTACGTCAAATAGGAGCGTTGCAGATGCATCGGAGAAGTCTGTTGCGATGATCCCTGTTAGTTTATGCCTAATATAGTCTTTTGGAAGTAAAACCCTGAATATACTGTTGAATATTCTTTTTTCATTATCTTTAATCCAGAGTAACGTTGGGCCCATGAACCCCGGCATTACTGGGTTACAAACCATGCTCAGAACTCTTTCCCTACCAATTATCTCATAAAACTCATCACATTTAGAGGTGCTCCTCTTATCTGACCATATTATCGCTGGTCTGAGAGGCTTCATATCTCTCCCTATAAGCACTGTTCCATGCATTTGTCCAGAAAGCCCCACCGCTGAGATCTCGGAAGGTTTCAGCCCGGAACTTTTCAATGCCGCTTTTATCGAGGTTTTAGCCGCATCCCACCACAGATCTGGATCCTGCTCAGCATAATCATGGAGGGGTGAATAAATAGGGTACTCCTCAGAAGATCTTGCAATAACATTTCCTTCCTCATCTACAATAAGGACTTTGACGCTGGATGTACCGAGGTCTAATCCCATCAGATACATTTGAATCCCATTACTAAGAGTAGTGCTGAAGTATTTTAATACTGTCTACTCTTCCTTTAATTTTTAGGGTGAGAAAAAGGTATAGGGCGTGATAGGGCATTATCCAACACGCAGGCAGTCGTCAACAGCAAAATGAGCTTTAATTGTAATTACCTTCTTGACCTTATCAGAGAACTCATCTCTAAATTCCATATCTTAAGTGTATTGTTATGCATGCTATTGTTATTAGGGCTTTGTATATTGCCGCCAGCCTCTCATACCTTACGATTATTCTTCTGAAGCTTTTGAGCCACCCGCAGAATCTCTAGACGGCTGACCTCATCCTCCTATAGATCTCGATGTCGTATTGTATGGGCTTCCTACCGTTCCTTGGGTTCACGGGTATGTTTGCCTCCACATTCATTGACGACAGCCTACCCCTTATTGCTTCAGTATCATATGCTGAGTCAGCGTAAAGCTC
>CALKGV010000033.1 GCA_938091805.1 uncultured archaeon
CCAGATTGATAAAGGCGCCTTTGAATTTTTAAGGGAAATTTCCGGAATTGCAGACTTAAACTCCCTAGTCAAAAGTATTATTGAAGAGATGGATGCTTTACCTGAGAAACCCCTTTTTATAACTCGCAGCTTACTTGAGGAAAAAGCCCGAGAGTTAGGTCTACTTAAGGCGGGTTCACAGGTTGGAACTGGAAAAACTGGTTTTCAGCCCTATGCAAAAGATATTGAATCCGACTTTAAGGTAATAAGTGATCCAACCGATAAGATCGGCGCATCTGGATCGCTTGAGGATTGTATAGAACATTTTAGAGATCGTTTCAGGAAAATAAGTAGGATAATAAGAAATAGGATGGATGCTAGAGACGCATACAATTTGCCAGATGCCCTTAAAGTTCCAGAAAATTCTAAAGTAAAATTTATTTGTATGATAACTGATAAGCGTGAGACTAAACGTGGAATTTTATTCAATGTTGAAGATTTAGAGGCTCACGCAACAGTATTTGCGCCTTCAGAGAATCATAGTTTATATTTAAAGGCTCAGAGGCTCATTCTGGATCAAGTTGTCTGCATAAGTGCAACACGATTGAGAAATAATTTATTCATAGCTGAGGACCTAATATTACCAGATGCACCTTTAAAGAAGCCTAATAAAGCCTCGGTTCCAGTATGCGCAGCTCTAATTTCAGACCTGCATGTGGGAAGCAAAATGTTCATGGAAAAGGAGTTTAGACTTTTCGTGACGTGGCTTAAAGGAAATCTCGGTGGCAGCGGCCTTAGGGATTTAGCAAAGCGAATTAAATATCTCATAATTGCAGGAGATCTTGTTGACGGCGTAGGGATATATCCCCAGCAGTTTGAGGAGCTTGAGATAAAGGATCTTTATCAACAATATCGGCTAGCAACAGAAATACTCGAGGAAATACCGGAACATATTGAAATAATTATAATACCTGGAAATCACGATGCGAGTAGAAGGGCTCTCCCTCAACCCGCTATATCAAAAGAATACGCTGAACCGCTCTATGATGCTGGGAGAGCGCATCTTCTAGGAGACCCATCAGTTATAAGCCTGCATGGAGTAACTCTTCTCCTATCTCATGGAAGAAGCTTGGATGACATAGTGTCCACTGTTCCAAACATGTCTTTCCAGGATCCGGATGAAGCGATGAAAATTTTACTGCAGTGTAGACATCTCGCTCCAATATATGGGATGAGAACGCTAATAGCCTCAGAAAGAACTGACCATTTAGTTATAGAGCATGTGCCGGATATATTTCACGCCGGGCATGTTCATATGATGAAATACAGCAGCTATCGCGGCGTGCTCGTAGTAAATTCAGGTGCATGGCAAGGGCAGACTGAATATCAAAAGGAAATGGGACATGTGCCAAACCCAGGCATAGTTCCCATAGTTGACCTTCAAACCTTACAGGTCATGCCAATAAATTTTATTTCATCATTTTAGGAAAAGCTATTCTGAAAGAGCCATCAAATATTTTGGCTTATAATTAAATATTGCTCTAAACCTTTCATCTTCGGATAGAACCTCAACAATAACTTTTCGAGGAACCCCTAAACTTATCTTTTTTGTTCTTCCATAACGACCAAGACTTATTACGCGTGAGTTTAGAAGCCCTAGGATGTCCAATTCATTTATTAGTCCGCTTACTCTTCTTTGGGTTAATGGGCTTACGCCAAGTTGCTCACAGATTTCTGAATAAAGATTGTATATTTCTCCCGTCATAGAACGGTCAATGTTGAACTTGCTGATAAAATATGCGGTTAAAAGAATAATTTTTGAGTGTGTCGGTAAGCTTTTTATGGCTTCATAAACTTGATCATGCTCAATTCTTTCCTGAGCTTCTCGCACATGAGTTTCAGTTATTTTCTTCTCACCTTTTCGCTCCGCAATCTCACCAGCAACTCTTAAGAGATCTAGGGCCCTTCTAGCATCACCATGTTCAGCAGCTGCCAAAGCTGCACAAAGTTTTACAGCGCCTTCTGTTAAAACATCGTTATAAAACGCTATTTTCGCCCTCTCCATAAGTATGTCTAGAAGCTCATCGGCAGTATAGGGTTTAAAAACTATTTCCTCTTCACTCAATGTACTCAGAACTCTTGGATCAAGAGACTCTTTAAATTTTAAATCGTTTGATATGCCTATAATTGAAACCTTACTTCTTTGAAGATTTTCATTTACTCTTGTAAGTTCATAGAGAAGAGAATCGCCGCGAACCTTAACTAGCGCATCAATCTCATCCAATACAACAATAAATATTGTGCCTTGAGATTCCAGATTTTCTTTGAATCTATCGAAGATTTCCCCAACAGCTAAACCTGTAAAGGGAACTTTTATGTTAATGTTTGAACATAAATTTGCAAGAACTCTATATTCGGTTCCGGCTAATCGGCAATTTACAAAGCAAACATTCATGTTTGAGCCTAATTCTTTAGCCTTTTGAGTGAGTTTATTTAATACAAATTTGACAACAGCCGTTTTTCCAGTACCAGTTTTACCATATATTAGGACATTAGAGCATGGCGAACCGCTTAAAGCAGGCGCAGTTATCTCACCTAAATGAAGGATCTGTTCTTTTCTGTGCGGGAGATTATCAGGTACATAATCATGTCTTAATACTTCTCTATTTCTAAAAATTTTGGATCCTTTAAGGAATTGATTGAAAACCTCATCAAGGATATGATCCTGGCTTTTCATCTATTGAACCTCTGTGATCTCTAAGTCAGTAGACCTTAGTTAACATTTTTTGGCAATTAAGAACTCTCATACAAAAAAATAGATAAATAATGTAAAGCATTAAAAAGAAAAAAGACTCCCACCCCTCTATTTCTATTAGAATAGCCTCTCAATTAAAAATACACTCTTTTTAATAAAGAAAATAGCCCCTCAATATTAAAATGACTGAATATTATTTAATAGAAATTATACAATCTTTTATACAAAAATTCAAAAAAGTATGTGAGAAATATTCGTAAAATAAAGGAACTTTTAAAAATATTCTCTCTAGAAATCCCTTTACCCCATAAAGATGTGAATTCCAGTGGAAAATAAGGGGTCGGAGCGGTATCTCCAAAAATAATTGATGCTCTGAATGGTGCCGGAATCTTTCACAAACTGTTAACAATTTGTTAACAATCAATAAAACATGAATATTTTTATGATAAATTTGAATTTTTTATCATTAATGTTACTTATTTGTCCCTCTTTTTTGTGAAAGACGAACCCCTCTGTTTCTATTGGAAAAAGAAAACGGAAATTTATTTTTCTTATTCTAAGAAAAAATTTAAGATGTTAATTTTGTTAATCAAAAAAATTACAAAATAATGCTATTTCTAAAAAATAACTTTTGATTTTTGTCTTTTTGAAACATCTTTTCACCGAATGTTTTATAACTTGTGAAATGATAATTGTTAATTGATTGATTAGGTGAATAGGTTATTGCCAGTAAGAAAGATGAAAGTTGAAGTTTACGATGAATCGGGAAACCGTTATGTTATAAGCTTTGAGGGCAGGGTGACTAAAGAAAAGGCCCTTAAAATTTTTGATATAATGGAGTTACTCGGTGGCATACCTATAGCGGAACCTATTGAATACCCAAAAGATATCTCAAAAACTGAACGGGTTATTCTTCTCATCAAAAAGAACTTCCCCATAGTTTGGTTTACGGCAAAAGAACTTCAAAAAGTTTATGAGAAAGAAATTGGTGAACCAATAAGTCTTAGCGCTGTTTCAACCTATCTTTCTAGGCTTGCTGATAAAGGAGTATTAATGAAGACAAAGAATGCTAATCGCATAGTTTTTAGGCTTATATCAAAAGAACTTAAAGAAATTATGAAGCCCTTTTAATATAGGGAACAGATCAAACTTTCTCTCTTCTTTTTAAGAAATTTTCTACATTTTTATTTAGGCGGTAAATATAGGGAATTCTGTCAGTTCTTCTTTCCACATAGCCCCGTGCATATAAATTTTTCATTAAACGGGCAGTATGCTCTCTTGTTAATTTTATTTTATCTTTTATTTCGGGGACAGTTTTTTCACCTTCAATCGCTAGAAGTTCTAAAACTTTTAATTCGGTTTCAGTTAGCGAAGCTAAAGTTTCATTCTCTCCTACAGCAAAAGCGGAGGAAGGTTTTATCTCAGGCATCTCTTCAATTTTTCTTAATTTTTGTTCATTAGATTTCTCATTGATCTTTTTCAAGATTTCATCATATTTAATGGATATTTCATCGACTTTTCTCTTTAAAGTTTCATAATTTTCGAAGAAGATTTCCCTCCAATTAAAAAGGTCCTCAAGCATACTCTTTAGATTACTTATCATAACATTTATTTCCTCATTTTTCTTAACATTTTCCACAGATTTTCCCTCATAATTTTTGATGATTTCCTGAATAGCTTCTTCCTGCTTTTTTAAATCCTTACTAAAACTATATATTACATCATCAAGCAAGTTCTTTGCTTCTCTATGCTTGGCAGTTTCCTCCCTTATTCTTCTTAAGGAGTATAATAAAGAAAAAGAAGTCACGCTGAATAAAATAGCGTATATGATTAAAATAATGTAATCCATATTGGCACCCTTTTTGTGATATCACAGGTAGCGTGATCCATATGGATCACAACCTTATCACATAATAATCACGCTAGAAACATTTAAATTTGTTGCTTTGTGGACTAATTATGCTGGTTATCTCCTTCTTCAAATAATTCTGAAAACAGGTGGAAACAGAAAAAGAAGGCAAATTTCAGGAATTAGTCCACAAAGTAAAATTTATTCTTCTCTTTCACCTATTGAGGGCTTTAAAACGATTATTGGTAAATTCTATTTAAGGGCGTGATGTCACAGGTCACGTAACTATGATGTCACAGTTTCCCGGACATAGATCTTGGCTTAGAGAGATTTAATAATCCCTTTTCTATTTCATCTTGAAGAGTTTTTATTATTTTTATTTGCTCCCCGCTAATTTTTTCATCCTCCCAGAGATCTCGGTATTTTTCACTATAGATGCGAATCCTATTTGAAATTTCTATGTAAGGATTTAGACGTGGATCATCAAAAATGCCCAAATATCCTAATAATATAACGGTATAGATTGATCTTATAACGTTTCTTCTTGCCTGTGATAATGTTCTATTAAAAGAGCCGCGACTTACCCCTGATTTTATTAATCTTAATTTCGCCTTATTCTCATAAACTATTTTCTTATCACTTATTTTTTCGGCTAAAATATCTATTAAAAAAGTTTCTGCCTGCACTTTTGTTAAATTACTATTTTTAAGCAATATTTTGAAGAGCGGATCTTTATTTAGGCTCATTAACCACCTCTGAATATCATCTTTTATTTCTAAATCACTCAACTATTTCAACCTCCTTTTTGAATACAAATTTGTATACGGTAACAGTTACTAAACTTTATTTTCCATTAATAATTTAACTATTATTGTTATGCTGATATTACTCGTGAGTGATGTAACTTGTGATATGATCGTGATTTAAGTCACGTGGATTCTAAATCATGAAACTTCAGTCTTTAAGATACCTAAATATTTAAGTGCATTATTAACAATAAAAATTTATGCTGGGTTCAATATGGGAAGAAAGCGCAGAAAAGTAGTTCATATACCAAAGAAGAAACTACCTAAGGTTTTCCTATGTCCAAAATGCAGCCAAGAATCTATAGTAGTTAAGTTTCTTGAAGAAGATGCGGGTGAAAAGAAAGCAGTAATTAAATGTGGCAATATTAATTGCGGTTACTCTAGGGAGATAAAGGTGAAACCATTTTTTAGGGAAGTAGATGCTTACTGCCAATTTATAGACGAATTTTATGAATCATCCTGATTTTTGGGGATCTTTTATGGTTGGAAAAGTTGAAGATTACCTTTTAAGAAAGATTCTTGATGAAAGGGCAATTCAAATAACGCTTATTGATCCAGAAAAGGTATCTAATGAATTAGCTGCTTTTATAACGTCTGAAAGTGAATCAGTAGGGTCTTCAGCTATAATGATTGGCGGCACAACTTTTGTATCACCGAACGCTCTTGACAATATGGTGAAGGCAATTAAAGAATCTGTGAGCATTCCTATAATATTATTCCCAAATAATGTGACTGGTATAAGTAAATATGCTGACGCAATATGGTTCATGTCTCTTCTCAATTCAGCTGACCCATATTTTATTATTGGCGCGCAAGTTCTAGCTGCGCCATTAATTAAAAAGTTTGGTTTAGAGGCGATACCGCTAGGATATATAATAGTTGGTGAAGGCGGATCTGCAGGCATTATTGGAAAGGCATTTCCAATACCCTACGATAAACCTGAACTGGCAAGTGCTCACGCATTGGCCGCTCAATTTCTAGGGATGAGATTTGTTTACTTAGAAGCTGGGTCAGGCGCAAGATATCCAGTTCCCTCAGAAATGATTAAGATTGTCAAGAATGCTATAGATATACCGCTTATTGTAGGTGGAGGTATAAAAACAGGGGAACAAGCTAAACAAATAGTGAGCGCTGGAGCTGATATAGTAGTCACTGGCACAGTAACTGAAATGGGTAAAAAAGAAGAAGTTAAAAGTAAACTTATGGAAATAATTAATGGTGTAAAAGAGGGAGCGAAAAGTAAGATTAGGGAGTTGAATTTATCTTGACAGCGTTTGAGCAATATTTTGAATCTCTTAAGAAAATACTGGGAAGAGACAACATATACGATATATGGCCGGATTTCGAGCCTGAATATGATGAGCGAGAGTATGCCTGGACAACCCTCAGAGGTTTAGGAGAATCTCTATTACTCAATTGTGGGCAGTGTGAAGGCCCATCTGATATGAGGCATAATAGATGTAGAGCGTGCGTTGAAAAAAGAAAGGAAATAGCTAGAAAAACCTACGAGAAAGTTATGGGACGCCCAATAGAAAAGTGGAACGCTGTGATACTGTGTCGAATTCACATCGAATAGCGCGATTACCATGGAAATATCCAATATAAGTGAAGAGTACCGGGAATATTTTTCTAATTTAGTTAAGTCCCTTGAAAAAATTTATAATATTGCAAAGGAAGCTAGAGCAAAGGGGCTTGATCCGAAGATTTATCCGGAGATTGAAATAGCAAATGACTTAGCTAGTCTCGTTGAGGGCTTTATCGGATTACATGGAATTGCTGAGAGAATAAGGGAATTAAGTAAGACCATGCCTCGGGAAAAAGTTGCTTTTAAGATGGCTGAGGAGATAATCCAAGGAAGATTTGGACATTTAGATGAAGAGAGAGCTGCCGACCAAGCAATTAGAACTGCTTTAGCAATACTTACTGAGGGTGTCACCGCAGCGGTTTACTCTGAAGGTATAGCAAAAGTTGCAATAAGGACTAATATGGATGGATCAAAATACCTAGCCATCTACTTAGCCGGACCAATACGTTCAGCAGGCGGCACAGAGACTGCCCTAACGCCGGTTGTAGCTGACTTTGTTCGCCAATTACTGAAATTGGAGCGGTATAAACCAACTAAAGAGGAAATAGAAAGATTTATCGAGGAGTTGAGGCTTTATGAGCGCGAAGTCGGCCGTTTTCAATATAGCGTTTCAGATGAGCAGCTGAGACTTGCATTACAAAATCTTCCAATTGAAATCACTGGTACACCGTCCGATCCGGTTGAAGTTTCCTCATATCGTAACCTGCCACGTATTGAAACGAATCGAGTGCGTGGTGGAGCACTTCGAGTTGTGAATGATGGTATTGTGGGACGGGCTGCGAAGGTTCTTGCTGTTGTGGAAGATCTTGGGATTCAGGGATGGGAATGGCTTAAAGAAATTAAAGAAATAGAGAGAAACAGGTCTTCATCCGGTTTTATGGAGGAGGTTCCAGCTGGGCGTCCTATACTATGCTTTCCATCTAGAAAGGGCGGTTTTAGGCTTCGCTATGGGAGATCAAGAAATACAGGGTTAGCGGCGGTTGGGGTTCATCCGTTAACTATGGTCACTTTGCAGAATTTTTTGGCAGGTGGTACACAGCTTAAAATTGAGACTCCGGGAAAGTCAGGTGTTGTTCTCCCAGTGGACTACATAGAGCCTCCAATTGTGAAGTTGAAGGATGGGTCGGTTGTTAGGGTTTCATATGAAAACATCGAGATCGTTAAGAGGGAAACTGAAAAAATTCTTTTTTTGGGCGATTTGCTAATAAGTTTTGGTGACTTTCTTTATAATAATAAGGCTCTGTTGCCCTCTGGATATAATGAGGAATTTTGGTGCGAGGAGCTTAAAAGCGCAATTATGGAAAAATTTGATGGAAGCATTGAGGACGCTGCTTTAAGAGCTAGCATTCCGTTTCAGTTTCTGAAATCTTACCTAGATGATCCATTTAATAATAAACCTAACGTTCACGAGGCGATTTCGCTGAGTAGGTCGCTCGGCATTCCCCTGCATCCATCCTACATATATTTTTGGTCTAACATATCAAGTGAAGATCTCCAAAAAGTTAGGTCATGGCTGCTGGTTTCAGACCTTATTGTTGAGGAAGAAACTATCACGAAGATAGTGGGCTCCTTTAATGAGGAAGTTAAGAGCATTCTCGAAGAAATTTGCGTTCCACATAAAATTATCAATGGTAAAATCCTTATTGAGAATTTTGATGCTCATGCCTTCGCTTTCACTTTAGGAATAAATGACGTGTGCAAGGATGTGCTTACTGATCTTTCAGTGTTAGAGAATCTGTCTAGGCTTAGCGGCGTAATCATTAGAGATAAGGCTCCATCATTCATAGGCGCTAGGGTTGGTCGACCGGAAAAGGCTAAAAAACGTGAGATGAAGCCCCCAGTTCAAGTTCTCTTTCCAGTAGGATTAAGCGGTGGGGCTCAAAGGGATCTCATGAAAGCCTATCAGAAAGGAAGCATTAAGGTTGATATTGTTAGTCAGTTCTGTCCGAAATGCCGAATAATAACATTTAAGAAGAAATGTCCAGCATGCGATTCGGAAACGGTTCCTAGGTTTATTTGTCCAAGATGCGGCAGAGATCTTGATAGGGAAGAGTGTCCAGTATGCAGGGTGGAGGCTAAAAGATTCTGCGCTCAAACCATTTCTATAAAGGATATGATCGATGAAGCGTGCAGAAAAATGGGATTTACACCATCGCAGATTAAGGGAGTTAGAGGCTTAACGAATAAAACGCGAACACCTGAACCGATTGAAAAGGGGGTTCTAAGAGCCAAATATGGTCTCTCAGTTTATAAAGATGGCACAATACGCTTTGATGCAACTAATGCGCCTTTAACCCACTTCAAGCCTTCTGAAATAGGGGTTCCCGTGGAAAAACTCAGAGATCTAGGTTACACGCGGGACTACTTAGGCAACCGACTTTCTGATCCGGAGCAAATATGTGAGTTAAAGATTCAAGACGTCATAATTCCATGGAAGAGCGTTGAGTATTTAATTTCCGCGGCTAATTTTGTAGATGAGATTCTGCAGAAATTCTACGGGCTTCCGCCATTCTATAATATTAGTCAACCGCAGGATTTGGTTGGAATGCTCATAATAGGCTTGGCTCCGCATACGTGCGCTGGAGTTTTAGGAAGAATAATAGGGTTCACAAAACTCGATGTTTGCTTTGCTCACCCATTTTGGCATTCAGCTAAGCGTAGAGACTGTGATGGAGATGAAGATAGCATAATGCTTGCCCTAGATGCATTCCTAAATTTCTCAAGAGAATATCTCCCAGATCAAATAGGTGGGATAATGGATTCTCCGATCTTTATTATTCATACGATTATGCCTGAGGAGGTTCAGAGGCAAGCGCATGAAATTGATGTTGCAAGTAGGTATCCCCTCGCTTTTTACGAAGAAACCTTTAAGGGACGTTCAGCGAGGGATTTGATGGACTTAATTGACATTATTAAGCATAGGTTTAATACTGAAGCCAGGTTTCAGGGATTCGGTTTCACAGTACCCACATCAAGCATTGAGACTGGGAACCGTGAGAGCATATATAAAACTTTAAGGCGCATGACGGATAAGCTTAATGCCCAACTAGGTTTAGCTGAGAAAATTAAAGCCGTTGATGCGAGAGATGTTGCGGAGATGGTTTTGAATACGCATTTTATCCGCGATATTTCTGGTAATTTAAGAGCCTTTGCAACCCAGAGCTTCAGATGTAAGAGATGCAATAAGCGTTTCAGGAGAATTCCACTAAAAGGATCATGCCCAGAATGTGGAGGCGAACTAGCTTTAACTGTTCATAGGGGTGGGATTGAAAAATATCTGGAGAGCGCATGGCATCTTGTCAAGAAATACGGCATGTCAGAATACTATGCCCAGCGCCTAATCCTAATAGAGGAGGAAATAAACTCTCTCTTTGAAAGCGGCAAAGGCATAAAGCAGTCAAACTTATCAAGGTTCATGAATGGATCTAAAAACAGGATCTAATAAGAGGCGAAGGCGCCATCATGCCTGCTCTACTTCTCCTTTTAATGCCCTAGCAAGTACTGGAGCAACTGAAACTTTTGCGTATTCATTAATGACACTATCGGTCCCTACGATTTCCTCTACACCATTTTCCATTATGATCCTTATTGAGTCTCCTATAAGTAGCGCGTGGGATACGCCTACAAGGATCCTTTTTGCGCCTTGTTCTTTAAGGATTCTTGCGGCATTAGCCACGGTTTTACCTGTGCTTATTATATCATCTATTATTATCGCATCTCTTTCTCTAACGCTCAGATTCTTCTTATATGTAACTATCTCGCCAGTGTAACGATCTCTTCTTTTCTCTAAGGCATCATATTCAGTGTTAAGTACCTCTGCGGCATGCTTAGCCCTTCTTATGGCTAAGTCTTCATCATCAGGCGCTATTATAAGGGGGTTTTTTAAGTCTTTTTTGGCAAAATATCTCGCTAATTCTCCGGAAGCCGTGAGGTTGTATACTGGAATCTTATACATTTTTAATACGTTCTCATTATGAACGTCAACTGTGTATAGAGCGTCTGCACCTAGTTCCTCGATGATTTCGGCCATCATGCTTGCGCTTAAGCATTCACCATCCAAGAACCGCTCATCTTGCCGGCTATAGGCGAGATATGGAACGAAAACCTTAATTGCGTCTGCTCCTAGGTCTCTTGCTGTATGAAGGATTAAAAATAGTTCCATAGCGCGCATATCTTGAGGCGGACAAAGACTCTGCACAACTAATATGTTTTCTCCTGATATGTTTTCTTCAAACTTAAAGTAGAACTCACCGTCTGGAAAACGTTTTGTTCTAACTTTAATGAGTGGAATGCCCAGAGCTTCGCCTATTTTGCATGCAAGGTTTAGGGAACTTGGTCCTCCAACTATTTTCAAGTTTTCTCCTCCAATCGAAATGAATTTACAACTATGAAAAGATAAATCCTTCGTTTCATTTAATTAAAACATCCTAGCCGCTGATAAATATGAAGACAGTTTATACAATTGGATATGCGGGGAGAGAAATCTCTAATTTCATTAGGATCATAAAAGATCATAATGTCACCGCTGTTGTAGATGTGAGACGCTTCCCAAAAAGTAAGGATCCGACCTTTGAGAAAGAAAAATTGAACATCGTACTTGTTAGTAATGGAATAAAGTATATTTTCTTAGGCGAGAGCTTAGGCGGCTTTGTGAAGGGAGGTTATGAGCAGTACATGAAAACACCGAAATTTAAGGATGGATTCAATATCCTCCTTAGACTGATCGATAAAGAGGTTGTTGCAATAATGTGTAAGGAGAGAGACGTAAAATATTGCCATAGACGTTTCATATCAAATCTCTTGCAGAATCTAGGTTTTGATGTTCAGCATATTTGATTTAGAGCATGTAAATTAAGAAAAATTAATAAATAAAACGAGGTTAAGAGATATTGTTAAAGGTGATTTGAAATGACTGTGCGTGTTGCAATTAATGGTTTTGGAAGAATCGGCAGATTGCTGTTTAGAGCAGCCGTCGAAAGGAAATCGGACATCGAGTTTGTAGCCGTAAACGACCTGGCTGACGCAAAGACCTTGGCGCATCTGCTGAAATATGATTCAGTGCATGGAAGATTTGATGCTGAAATTGAGGCGAAAAGCGACGGCATCATAGTTAATGGTAAAGAGGTAAAGGTGTTATCGCAAAGGGATCCGGCGCTGCTTCCGTGGAAAGATCTTGATGTATACTTAGCTGTGGAATCTACAGGGCTTTTCACTGATAGGGAAAGTGCATCAAAACATTTACAGGCTGGAGCTAAAAAAGTTTTAATTTCAGCCCCGGCGACAAACCCAGACATAACAGTAGTTATCGGCGTAAACCATGATCAGTATGACCATGAAAAGCATAACATAATCTCGAACGCATCATGTACAACAAATTGCGTAATACCTATGGTTAAAGTGCTCCATGAAAATTTTGGGATTAAAGCAGCTTTGATGACAACTGCGCATGCTTATACAAACGATCAGAGAGTGTTGGATCTGGTGCATAGGGATCTGCGTAGGGCGAGGGCTGCAGCTACAAATATAATACCGACGACAACCGGAGCTGCTAGAGCGTCAACGATGGTTTACCCAGAATTGAAAGGTAAGATCGATGGTATAGCCCTTAGAGTTCCAGTTCCAAACGTCTCAATATGCGATTTAACGGCTACTTTAGCAAGAGACGTAACTAAAGAAGAGGTAAACGAAGCTTTCAAGAAGGCAGCTGATGGACCATTAAAGGGCATAATGGCTTATACGGAGGATCCAATAGTTTCATCTGACGTAAATCATACGACATACTCAGTTATAATAGACGGACTATGCACGATGGTTACTGGAGGAAACCTGGTCAAGGTGTTCGGATGGTACGATAACGAATGGGGCTTCTCCTGCAGAATGGCTGAACTAATAGAGCTAATAGGTAAGAAAGCAGGGTTCTAAAAGAAAAATATAACAATTCCAAAATCTTTTTTATTATTGACACGGAAGTAGGAGAGAAAGATTATGCCGAAATTTCTGACGCTAGATGACTTTAATGTTAAAGACAAGGTTGTTCTTGTTAGGGTGGATTTTAACTCGCCAGTTGATCCGCAGACAAAGAGAATTTTAGATGATACAAGAATTAGGGCTCATGGAGAGACGACAATAAGGGAGCTTTCTGAGAAAGGCGCGAAAGTTGTAGTTCTGGCCCATCAAGGCAGACCTGGGGATCCGGATTTCATCTCTCTTGAGCAGCATGCCCAAATCTTAAGTAGGGTTCTTGGGAAATCAGTGAAGTTCGTAAATGATGTTTATGGGGAAAAAGCTAAGAGCGCTATAAGGGATCTTAAGAGTGGAGAAATACTTGTCCTAGATAATGTTAGAAACTTTCCTAGGGAATCTAAGGAGGCTTCACCTGAGGAGCATTCTAGATCTGAACTTGTAACTAACCTTGCGCCGCTAGCCGATTTGTTTGTGAATGATGCTTTTGCGGCGGCTCATAGAAGCCACGCCTCAATAGTTGGCTTCACCGTTCTTCTCCCAAGCGCTGCTGGAAGAATTATGGAGAATGAGTTGAACGCTTTAAGTAAGGTTTTGGAGAATCCGGAGAAACCATGTGTATACATTCTTGGAGGAGCGAAAGCCGATGACTCGCTTAGAATATCAAAGTATGTTTTAGATAATGATATTGCGGACTGCGTTTTAACGGCGGGGATAACTGGCCACCTGTTTCTTGTAGCTAAAGGCTACGATGTAGGTAAACCCAACATGGAATTGTTAGTGAAGAATAAACTGCTAGATCTTATTCCGGGAATAAAGGATCTGTTGAACCAATATCCTGAGAGAATCGAGGTGCCGATAGATTTGGCGATTGAAGTTGAGGGAAAAAGGAAGGAAGTAACGCTTGGGGAATTGCCAACTGACCATCCGATATATGATATTGGAACAAAGACCATTGAAAGATATACGAAGATAATTATTGGAGCCAAATCGATCGTTTTTAGCGGTCCGCCAGGAGTCTTTGAGAAGGAAGAATTCAGAAAGGGAACGAAAAGCCTATTTGAGGCAATAGCCTCCTCAAAAGCGTTTTCGCTTATAGGCGGAGGACACAGTATCGCTGCTGTCCAGAGCCTGGGGTTAGCTCATAAGATGAGCTATGTAAGCACGGCTGGCGGAGCATTGATAGAATTCTTAATGGGTAGAAAGCTACCCGGCGTTGTTGCTTTAGAGGAATCTGCAAGAAAGAAACATTAAACCTTTAAATAACATCCCATTTTTTATTTCTGAGCTCATCTCAAAACTATTTAAGTCTTTTTTGATTATGTTTTGGTATGGAGTTTCGTGAGCTTTCTGATGGTGAGTGGGGGTTCATTAGGTCTTTGCTGTCTCCTAGGGCTAGGGTTGGTAGGCTCTGGGGCTGATGATGGGAGGATAATAAACGGCATTCTGTACGTCTTGACTACTGGATGCCGATGGATGGATATGCTTATTCGCTATGGCTCATATAAGGCTGCTTGGAGGAGGCTTAGGCGCTGGCAGGATGAGGGCGTATGGGATAGGATATTCAGGGCCTTAGCATCCATGAGAAAATGGTAGGAAGCCCATACAATACGACATCGAAACCTATGGGAGGATGAGGTCAGCCGTCGAGAGATTCTGCGGGTGGCTCAAAAGCTTCAGAAGAATAATCGTAAGGTATGAAAGGCTGGCAGCAACATACAAAGCCCTCATAACCATAGCATGCATAACAATACATTTAAGATATGGAATTTAGAGATGAGTTCTCTCTTAATATGCCATGAAACTTATTTGTTTAGAGGGGTCGGATGGTCTCCAAATATAGGTGGCTTGTTTTCACAGTTTTCTTTCTCTTCATGCTTGTGCACCAAGCTGACAAGCTTCTTGTAA
>CALKGV010000034.1 GCA_938091805.1 uncultured archaeon
AGCAAGCCCCCTCACCCGATAGCAGGTCTAAGACCTTCATAAAATAATATATGGATGAGCAGCCACAAAATTCTTAAGTAAGAGCGTAGGAGGATTAGCGAGGTGGTTATGGATGGAGCTTACGATGATGCTGAAGCCTACGATCTTCTTAGAGGGATGGGTGTAAAACCCATCATCAAGCCTGGGCGTAATGCTAGATCCGATATGGGCCCTCCTCTTAAAGAAGTTGGAGTTGATGTTATTATTTTCAGGGAGGGATGGAGAAATGGAAGTAGAGCTTATCATAATGTGAGACAATTTTATTTAGAGCTTACTAGGATAAGGAATTCGAGGCAAAATCAGGAGTGATACTTCTTATGGACGGTATAAACGAAGTGAATCTAAAGAAAGAAATAACCACTTTACTTGAAGAAGAATTTGGAAAATGGTTAGATAAAAGTGAGAATCTAATAGTTAGTGAGATACCTGAGAGGAGTAAAATCTTTCCAATGTTATGTGGAAGTATAGTCGAGGGTTTCATGAGTAAAGGTAGTGATCTTGATTTTTCAGTAATAATTGATGATAGGATAGAAAGACCAAGAATTGAAGGTAGGTTAAGTGAAACATTTAGAGAATTTCTGAACAAACTCAATGAGAAAGTAAAGGGTTATGGACTTAGTCATATATGCACTATGTCATACAAACTTAGAACAACCACATATTTATTAGAGTTCGAAAATTGTAAAAATCCGCAGTTTAGAGTTAATTATTTTCTCTTTGGAAAATTAATTCACCCAAATGTAAAGAAAGTTGAAGTCAAAAAGAGGTTAGCCACTCCAGATGATTTTATTGAGTTTAAGAAAAGTTTTCAGGAAAAATATAGAGAGAAATACGGTTACAAATTATTCCAAGTGGAAAAATCCGTTTTAACAAATCCTGAAAGATATAGTCCTAGACGAATTTATAGAGAGGTTCAACTGGGAATTAATACCTTTCTCATGGCTTACGGTTTAGAATTGGAAAAATTGACTGAAAAAATGGAGGAAGAATTACTTGAAAAAAGTTTCGAAATAACTAGATCAACCTTAATGAAAGACGCACATGAAATGATAAAGCAAGAGGTAAAACAAGCTTTACACAAATTATTTGAATTAAAAGAGAAGAGGAAAAAGGATTCGGTGTTTAAACGTCGAAGATTAAAATTTTTTAGAGAAAAGGGAGTTATAAGCGATGATGAGTGGAATAAGCTTCAAAGATTTCTAAGATATTTATCAGAATTTGTTTACGAACCACTCCAAAATTTTTATGAAATTCACGTTAAGTTAGCCTACATATTGAGAGATATTTTTCATGTTGACATTCATTGGTTGGGTTTAAGAAAGGATCACACTTATATAACTCTACATGATCATGAAAAGATAAAATGTCTAGACATAATTCCTTCTACGCAAAATGCGTTTAATGTTTATGCCATATTTAATAAAGAAACCACGCAAAATTTGATCAATAAAAACTATGAGAAACTTATTGAGTCTAAAGTTATAGACTCTTCTCTTGGTGTTGATTTACCGTTCAAGAAACACGTTCAGTTTAAAGGGAAAAAGAAGTGGGGGAGGATTCATTTCAAATTATTTTCAGTAACTAAAGACGAAGACATCGATAGTTTAAAGGAGAAAATAGGTAGAACAGGTTTAATGTGAGAAGTAGTGAAATGTGATTAGAAGTTCTTAAACTAAATTGTTTTCGACTTCTTAGTCCATCTACCAGCATCTTGAGTTGAATACTTTTCCATAACCTCTTTAAATTTACTTTCTAAATCTATCCCGTAATGGTTTGCTAAGCAGATTAAGCTGAATAAGATATCTGCCATTTCTAAGCCTATGTCTTTTTCAGGCTCTATCTCTTTTTTCTTCTTTATCTTCTCTCTAGCATTTCTAAGCCTTTGCAGGAATACATCATCAAGCTCAAGCCATTTACCTACGCCAATTCTGAATCGACAAACCTCTTCCAGAAGCGTCTTAGCAAATTCTTCATTAAAAGAAACCTTATAGTGCTTCAGTCTTCTTTGTGGTAAGGGAACTCCAGCGGTGAAAGTATCAAACAGAACAAGAACTTCGCCGTTACAAGTAGCAAAATAAGGGGCACCCAACTCGACAGCATAACCAGAAGATTGTTTAATCACATCTTTACTGTAAGGGTCAAACTTACGGTCAATGAAAGGAACTTTACGCTTAGTCTCAATAACAAGAAGGGGCATTTTCTTGCCTTTATCAATAGCCTCAACGACTAAGCATAAATTCCGGAACATCGTGAGGAAAATAGGGTGGGAGCTGAAAGAGCCATCATTATAATAAGAAAACAGAAAAAGAGGGGATTTGCAGGAGAAATCGCCATCAGCCAAAGAAAGGCTTATTTAACCGTGCTCCAAAAAGCAAATACGTCTATCTTAGCATACTGCTTGCTAAAGCAGCTAGGTTCCGCAGTAAAATCACAATGAGGTTCGCTGAAATCGAGGATATAATCGGCGATAAACTGCCGGATTCAGCCTATAAGTATAAGCACTGGTGGAGCAACATTAGAAATCATACGCCCTCAGAATCGTGGTTAACAGTCGGATGGAGAGTGGATGAGGTTAATTTAGAGAAGGAAAAAGTCACATTTGTAAGAGAAGAGAAACTATCTGAGGAGAAACCGGAGATTAGAGGCGGAAGCAGAGACCGCAAATCCGCCCCGGAATTTAAGATATTGGCCCTAAAAGCAAAAATTAGAAAGAGAATCCCAGTATCCAAGACTAAAGTGTCAATGCTTCAGGCACGCCTTAAAAATATTGAAAGAGCCAGACGCATGAGAAGGCGCCGAGGCAGAAACCCATATGAAAGGAAACTTTACAGAGAAATATAGATGGCGGGTTGCCTAAAAGAAAGAAAAGATAAAAAAGATAAATAAGTTTAGCTCAGATTGTTGGATAAGGGATGGCGGAAAGCCTCAGAGAGGTGGTTTCGTTGGCGAAGGTTAAGGTCAAATATTTCGGCAGATTACGTGAGCTCTTAGGTGTCAAAGAGGAGGACTACAATGTTGATGGGTCGACATTGGCAGATCTTCTTCTTAAGCATATACCTGAGAGGCACGGAGACAAATCCCAGGGGTGGAAGGAAACTATTTTTGTAACAGTTAGGGGGGAAGTTGCCCTAAATACGGCTGGAATACCAATGCTTAAAAACTACTTCATTCTGGTTAAGGGAAGATCGCCGGAGCTCACCCATATGCTTGAGGATGGAGATGAGGTGGCGATCCTCCCGCCAGTTGGAGGGGGAACAGATGAGAGTTAGGCTCTCAGAGAATCTAAGCGAATTAAATAGCCTGATCAATGAGATTAAGGGCTCTTCTGATGAAGTTGGTGCAATAACTGTTTTTATTGGCGTTGTTAGAGGAAGAAACGCGGGTGGAGAAAAGGTTTTAAGGCTTGAGTATGAAGCCTACGAGGAAGTAGCGGCGAAAACTCTGGAAAACATAATTTCAAATATAAAAGATAAATATGGCATACTGGACGCCATTGTGGAGCATAAAATTGGGTCAGCGGATGCCGGAGAAGATACCGTGTATGCTGTAGTGGCATCTAAACATAGGGAGGAAGGCTTCAAATCTTTAATCGAATTGATCGAAAGATTAAAGCATGAGGTGCCAATATGGAAGAAGGAAATTACTGAGAAAGGTTCACGTTGGATAGAGAACGTTTAAAGCTGAATTAGGGTATCACTGCGGCTTTTATCAGCCCCTTTATTTTCATATCCATATCATTGAAGGCCCTATTTATTTCCTCAAGCGGATATTTATGTGTAATAAGGGGTTTCAGTTTAATCTTGCCCTTTGAGAGCAGCATTATACCTATCCGCATACCCTCCATGTAGACTTCAGATTCCCTTTCATGCGCATTTATCACGTCTAAGCCCTTCCAATTCCACATTTGC
Organism: uncultured archaeon; assembly: GCA_938091805.1. Lineage (GTDB taxonomy): Archaea > Thermoproteota > Bathyarchaeia > Bathyarchaeales > DTEX01 > DTEX01. The sequence goes on from CALKGV010000034.1 coordinate 3,948, forward strand.
ATATTTATTGAGCGTAATTCACCCACATGATATCCGAATATGACCATTCTACCTCTAATCTTCACCATCTCAGTGGCCATATCTAATGGTTTTTGCTCCCCAGTAGCCTCTATGACAACATCTGCCCCTTTTCCATTTGTGATGCCCATAACATATTTAACCGCGTCAGCCTCACGTGGATTAATTGTTAAATCTGCCCCTAAATCAGCCGCCAATTTTAGGCGCTCATCATTTATGTCAATGGCTACTATGCTTGAGGGACTGCGTAAAGATGCTAACTGGATCAGCAATAAGCCCATGAAGCCGCATCCTATCACCACTACGTTATCACCAAACTGGATATTCGATCTTCTAATGCCATTTACCGCGCATGCTATAGGTTCACCTAACGCCTCTTCGAAGGGAATATTATTAGCAATCTTAACAATATTACTCTTTTTTGCCTTTGCATACTCAGCGAAGCATCCTGTCTCGGATAGAAATGTCACATGATCCCCAACATTAAACCCACCAACGTTCCTGCCAACTTCCTCAATTACACCACTCGGTTCATGACCAAGATACGATGGAAAAACCACATTCTTAAACTTTCCATTCCACAAGTAAAGTTCAGAAGTGCATACTCCACACGCCTTTACATGCATTAATACTTCATCCGCCTCTAAACTTGGTATAGAAGCCTCTTCTATCATAAAGTTTTTAACACCCCTTAAAACGGCTATTTTCATAGAATTTTCCTCCGTTTCTCTTTTAAGAAGGTTAGCGCATACTCGGCAATTAAATCTTAAGGCCGAACCTCTTTTTAAATCCTTGCCTCCAGAATTTTCAAGGCGCCTCTCTGAGAATCTGTACCCGCATTTCCGGCATAGCCAACGCTGAACCACTGACCCGTCTCCATAAGCTACAACATAAACATAAAACCAGGCGAACGCTGGAAGCCTCATCCGATAGGGTGGGGTAGTTCGCTGGGCAAATAGCGGTCTACGCTTAGCCCTCGCTTAAGAGTTTTTCGAGCTTTTCAATAAATTGCTTTACCGCCTCGGCGCTTGCCCTCACAGCATCCAGCGTCATGACGTTTTCATAGAAGTTTTGGTGAAGGTAGTTTGCTGCAGCGAAGAGCTTGAGGATTTCTGGGTCGCCGACCTCGGAGCTTATCTTGGTTGTAAACTCCCAGAGGTCAGCGTGAGTTTTTAACGTTAATCCTCTACGGGCGGCTACGGCCTTCACGATCTCCGCTGATGCCCCCCAAAGTTTCTCGCTGGCCTGCGCTGGATCCTTAACTAAAAAATCTTCTCCATCCTTCAAGTATTTGCGACTTAGGTCTAAGTAACGCTTAAATTCTTCCACATTATTCACTTCTCTTTTAAGTTTTGAAGTGTTTAACATTTATAAAAACCTTTTGTAACATCGATTCTTTGCGGGAAGGATGGCTTATGGGGAAGAGGCTTGAAGACTGCTTGGAGAAGAATTCAGACAAGCATGGCTGTTCCAGCTCAGCGGAGTCCTAAACTGGACGATGCAGATAAACTCCACAAAAATTAGGCAGTTCGCTGAAGCCATAGATAGGGAAATTTATGGAGCGGCACGCTCAGCAACCTACAGCATAAAAATAAGAACGGAAATCCGCCTAACAGCCAGCATAGCCACGCAGCCCATAAATGAAACCTTCACGCCTGAGCTAACCGTAGCCTTCAAAACAGAGGCTGAAAAGGGCAACTACATAGCCATGGAAAACCTAAGGCAGACAAAAGCAGGCGTCTTAACAGAGACGCTGCAGATCCCGCTGCCATGGGTTCAAGGTCAGAGAGCCACCTCAATCATGGCGGCAGCCGCATCAGCCATAGCCCTCGCAGCCTCAACGCTCCTATACGTCAAATATAAACCCGCCCATCCGCCAGAAAAGAGGATGGAGAAGATCACGGATCCCTATAAGGACCTAATAGCTGAAACAACCCGGAAACCGCCGGAAACAGAGGTAACAATAGAGCTGGAAACCATTGAGGATCTGGCGAAGATAGCTGAGATCCTCGCTAGACCGATATTCCACACCGCGGAGGATGATGAACACACATTCTACATAATAGACAACAACACGAAATACCTATACAAAATAAAAGCCTGAGTTAAGAGGAAGCGCACGTTTAAGGCAAATTAATGGTTCTAGAGGCGCATGGGTTACTCCATGAAACGTTTAAGTTGAAGAGCATATGGAGAAGCCTGATGGAATTCAGGAGCATCGTGCGGAAAGTAGGTAGGAGCTGAAAGAACCATCACAATAAGCGATCCATTAAAAACCCAGTAACCTAGCCTTCTAGGATCCTTCTAGATCAAACTTGATCCAAATAAACCTAATGACTAGGCTGAAATAAAATAGAAAAAGAGGGGGATTTGCGGGAGACGTCTCCACAAGCAATTTTAAAAGCGTATTAATTTCAGCATGTCAAAAAGATATTTATGATTATTTTTGAAATTTGAAATAAATATAAGTTGAGGTGGGGTAGGATGACATTATATATTCACATATTAGGAAAGGCTATATCACTGCCATCTTAACCTTTATTATATTAAATCTCTACAGAACCCGCTTCTAGACTAGGTTGAGGGAAGCATGTCGAGCGATGAGAAGAACGTGCGAAATGTTCTTTCCCTAGCATTTGAAGCTGGATACCAGATTGATAAAGGCGCCTTTGAATTTTTAAGGGAAATTTCCGGAATTGCAGACTTAAACTCCCTAGTCAAAAGTATTATTGAAGAGATGGATGCTTTACCTGAGAAACCCCTTTTTATAACTCGCAGCTTACTTGAGGA
>CALKGV010000035.1 GCA_938091805.1 uncultured archaeon
ATGTTTGCCTCCACATTCATTGACGACAGCCTACCCCTTATTGCTTCAGTATCATATGCTGAGTCAGCGTAAAGCTCCTTCGGAGCCTCCCCTAAGCCATCCAATAGCTCATCTATACGCTTCGAATCATGCTCATCTCCAGCACCCAAAGCTATGCTTAGAGGCATGGAGCCTTCATCCACGCATACATGTATCTTCGAGCCCTTCCTATGCTTGAAGCCATCATAGCCTATCATTTCTCCCCCCTTTTTAGCCTCCACAGTTGAGCTATCAACGCATACCCTACCATGCTCCCTCATGGATGCTAAGGCCCTGAATATCCTATCCCATACGCCCTCATCCTGCCATCGCCTGAGCCTCCTCCAAGCAGTCTTATATGAGCCATAGCGTATAGGCATATCCATCCATCTGCATCCAGTAGTCAAGACATATAGAATGCCGTTTATCGCCATCCTATCATCAGCCCCAGAGCCTACCAACCCTAGCCTTAGGAGGAAGCAAAGACCTAATAAACTCCCACAACTCCCACTCACCATCAGAAAGCTCAAGAAACTCCATACCAAAAAATAGTCAAAAAGACTTAAATAGTTTTGAGATGAGTTCTAACTATGGCATCAAAACCTGAGAATTTTAGGAAGGGGCCCCATTCGCCGCCTGAATTAGCGCTTCCAATAGAACCCGTTAAAGGTGATCTTAAAGCCATAGCATGATATCGCCCGGAGCATGGGAAGCCCGACACGCCCGTTCTAGGGCCCGTGGATAAAATCAAAACATTCTCAGGTTCGAGGGGATCTATGTCTGCAGGCAACACTCCTTTAGATTCGTAGTCTTTGAGGTATTGATAAAGTGTGTAAACAGCAACCCCTTGCCGCCGAGATATTTTCTGACAACTTCCTCCGGTGTAGATTCAACCTTCAATGTTCTAGCTGTTAAGTCAACTCTGAGAATTCTCGCTACGTATCCGCCTGGCAACTGATAAAGCCCCAAGAAAAATTAAAATTTTTTAATATTTAAAGATAACGTTAAATTGGTTTTCAACTCCATTCATTTACATAACAAAGATTGGATTAAGCCGAATTTTTGAAGAATTGGAATGTGAAAAGTTATTTCAAAAGGGTGTTTTCAAATTAAAGTAGCAGTTGAAAAGCGTTGAAAAAAGTTGTGGATCCTGAAATTAGCAGTAATCTGGTGGATTTAGGTATCATAAAGAAAGTAACTGTGGAAAATGGAGTGGCGAGGATTGAAATGAAGACCCCTTAAACAATCATATTGCTCGTATCTACTTTATCTGGTAGCTATCTTGTCAAATTCTTCTCCAGGATTGTTCCTTCAAACTCCTTTGCAGTTTTCTATTCTAAGCAAACCTACTTCATCGTTCTTAATTATCCCCATAAATCTACAGGGGCCCTCTATAATACTTTGTTGATGGGCAGGCAAGACATTTTCTTTGTTCGTATCTGGAGCATTTTCCACAGTTTATCCCGCACGGTGCAGCTTCATCCTCTTTAGTTGCAACTATTTTAATTGGCAGGTATTTTGGAACCACTGGGGCTTCGCCTATCGTGGCTTCTGAGCGTCTGACGTTCATTTGTGCTCTCGCTGAGCATTCTTCGACTATGGAGTTTAAAGTGTCAGCATCTTCCGCCACCATGATGCTCATTAAATTGTAAGCGCCTGTTGTTGTAGTTAAAAACACCATTCTTGGGCATTTAGAAAATATGTTTAAAAGTTCTCGTAGACGTCTTGGCGTTTCCACCTCAGCATTTACAATGGCAACTCTGAAGCCTAAATATTCAGCGTTAATTCCAGCTGAAACTTTAACCAAAATGTTGCAAAGGTTGTCCAATCTCTTCTTTACGCCTACATGAGACATTCCAAGTTGTTTGCCTATCAATGACAGAGATGCCCTTCCGTCCTCTTGCAAGATGGAAATGATTTTCTTATCTATATTATCCATTTTGACCTATCTGGTTACATATTGTAACAAAAAGTATATATATGTTTTCATTCTGTATCTATTAATGTAAAAGTGATATAATGTTTGATAAGATTTTGGTTCCGTTAAATGGTTCTGAGCATTCGATAAAGGCATTAGAAATAGCTGATATTATTGGAGATAAAGAATTAGTGGAACAAATCGAAAAAACTGAAAGGTCAAAGCACTGCTGGAAAAAGCTAAGAAATAGGCTTCACCAAATTATTTCTAAACTATATGAAATGCAAATCTTCTCGCATGAAAGGTTGCATAAATGATCAAAATGGTTGGATGATAATGGAAGAAATATTGCTCTTAACAGCCATCACTTATGCTATTGCGTTAATTTTTGGCTATTTATCAGAGAGATATTTAAGGATGCCTTGGATGTTCTCACTGGTCATATGCGGCATTATCTTCTCTGCTTTCGGCTTTTTCACACAAGTTACAAAAAGCGAAAACTTTCAGCTATTGGCAAAGTTAGGAATGCTTGCTCTGCTCTTCATGATTGGTTTAGATCTAAACTTAAAAGAGATTAAATCACTGGGACCATACATTGCCGGAGGAGACCTTTTCCTCTGCTTCTTTGAGGGGACCATGTTAGCTCTGCTCTTCTACTATTGTTTTCCTGTTGACGTAGGCAATTCTTTTCCCATTGCGCTGATTACAGGCATAACTTTCGGAACAATTGGCGAGGTGACTCTATTCGCTATTCTTGCCGAATTTGGTTTGGTGAACACAAGGTTTGGTCAGCTCTCACTTGGAATGGGTATCTTTGATGATGTCGTGGAAGTAGCGATGCTTGCAATAATCGCCACCCTGCCAGCTTTCTCAACGACGAGTCAAGTGCAAGGCATCCCGAACATAATGTTGATTTTCTCCGGTTTGATAGGCTTGCTTCTCATAACATTTGCAGTAGTAAAAGTTGGAGGAAAAATTAGGAAAGCTTTGGAGAGCATTCGTGGCCCGCCCTACGTTCCACCATTCCTGATACTTCTCACATTCTTCTCCTTCGCCGCTCTAGGCGCAATCATCTATGAAAATCTAGCTCCAGTAGCCGCAATCATGGGTGGCATAGTTACACAGCAAATATTTCCTGGTAAAATACTGAAGGAAAGCAGAAAGTCTGTAAACTTCTTAGGTAGCTTTTTCCTTTCCCCATTCTTCTTTCTAAGTCTCGGAACCAAAATCTCTCTGGCTTCCCTCATCGCCTTCCCAGTGCTCATCCTAGTCATCGTATTAGTCTCATTCAGCTCAAGAGCCTCGGCATCCACTATGCTTTTCCGTAAACTGTTCGGTGTAAAATACGCGTTCATATTAGGTGTTGGACTCTGCGCAAAGTTTAGCACAGCATCATCGCCGAAAACCTCTTATTCAATTCCAGATATATCAGCAACACTTTATTCGGCAATTCTAACGGCCTACATAATCATGAAGCCAATAATAGTAAGCCATATACTCTTGGGGTCTATCCACCGCAAAAGTGAAATTACAACATTATTTTCCATACAAGAGTTAAAATCATCTCCAGAAGATGAAAGGAAAAATGAATAAATAATTAATAAATAATTGTTAATAAATAATTGTTATGATATCATCATTGTTAAAAAGTTAAAATCTAATGTTAAAATCTAAAGTTTTGTTAACTGCCGACAGAACCCTGATGAGCAATTATCGGAACGACGAGTTCTTAGGCTTTGGAACAACAGCGCCTCCAAACGTCGTTCCAGAATGGTTTTTCCAACCGCTATTCTTTCCCCCAATAAAAACAATCAACGGCGTTCCCATTAAAGCGCCTTATGGACTTAGAAAAATTGAGGGTCAACTATTAAATGAGGGTTTCGAAGTTTTAACAGTTGACCCGGACCTTAGTAAACGTTTGACAACGCTAAGGTGTTGGGAATATACGTTATGGATCCTTTCGGTTTAGGTCCCGCATCGTCTACATTCTCCCGCATTTTAAAAACTGGCGAGCCATACGTTGCAAAATACTTCCGCCTATTGCTTGAAAAAAGAATTAGCCAAAGCGAAGAAACGCGGCCTAAAAATAATCGTGAGCGGACCCGGAGCATGGCAGCTTAGGCTTATAACAAAATTTGTTGATGACCATGGAATCGACTGCGTAATAGACGGAGAAGCCGAAAAAGGTTGTCGGCAAAATATTTAGAGTGGTCCACATTTTCAAAACTATATTTTCAAAACTATAGGAGGTTACAATCTGATAGCTTTAGTCGTTGCAGAAGATCAAAACACCCTCGAAAGCATATCCATGGAGAAGTGCTCCTTAAGAAGCGGCGCAGGCATACGCAGATCAGAGTTCTACCCAATAGGCGAAATCCACTTCTCACAATTCCCACCAATAAGAGAATACTTAGCCCATAAGGGAAAAGAAACAGCACCATGCAATGTAGATTGTAAACCACGCATACGATACGCTAACAACAAATGCGTCGGATGCCCAACAACAATTCACTGTAGAGGAGCACTCTGAGAAAAAAACGAGAGAATGAAATTTACGGCAATTTTGTAATGCACGCGCAGTCAGTTTGTGCATATCATCCTCGACAAGCCTTAAGAATTTGGCTAAATCAAACTTTGCCTGCAGAAACTCGCCAAACTTGACCAACCACCCGCATATATGTGACGTATTCCATGGCTTAGAGCTGAAAGGAACTCCTCAACTTCAGTCTCTTCATTTAAGCTTAATAGGACTCATCATCCTCTCTATTTGAAACTTGAAGGTGTCGTACTCCTTAGATTCTAATGGTGGGCAATCCTGCAATGTTTTTTCTCCATTTAGAAGTTTGGCTGAAAAAGCGAAGCAAC